>NZ_CAXLMO010000069.1:0-7111 GCF_964187635.1 Candidatus Seribacter sulfatis
CGAACGCGACTGGAAATTAATCGAATATCTGGACGGAACCGGAGATATCGAATTATATCACATCTCTCAGGATCTGAGTGAATCCAACAATTTAGCCGATGAGAGGAAAGGAAAGGTCGCGGACCTTAAGAAAAAGCTCACGGGTTGGCGAAATGAAGTTCTCGCTCGCATTCCCGTGCCCAATCCCTCTTACGACCCTGAGCGGGCCCCTGAATGGTGGAGTCGTCGTTCAGGCAAACCGATTGACAGTTCTGCCCGCAAAAGATTTCCGGCAACCGAAAAGGATCTGTAGGACAGATTCTCCATAGGAAAGCAGTTTCGAATCAGATTCTAGTTCTTCCACTTATATTCGATGACCACTGCACGGTGGTCAGACGGCCACCTTCCCTGAATTATGATATCTGATGTGTCTCCCTTCTCCCCGACCACCTGGGCGGATACAACCTTAACATTGTTGCCGTGGTGGTAAACCCGGTCAATTCGATCCAATACCTGATCGCGGTAGGGTCTCCTGCCCAGAGTTTGCTTCGGATATGGCGGGGTCCATGTATTGCCCGGCTTTTTGACCTCATCGGTATGAACCAGCCGGAAGGAATCAACCATTCCGATATTTTCCAATAAAACAGAGCCGGGCCATTGTACCGGTAATCGCAATGGAATAACCGTTGGATTATCAACCCACCGATCAGAACCATTCTTCGCATAGTGGTCGGTCCAGTCGAGATGAGACGGTTCATTAAAATCACCCACTAGAAAGACTGTTCTTTTTTCCTCTATTGCTTCCTCCAACGGTTCAATGGTTGTGCTATATCCGCGGGTTCCACCCCTTCTTACTCCTTTTTCTTGAACAATCTTGGCCAAGCTATTCAGATCGACCTGAGGGTCGGCTCTAAGTTTTTCCTGAGCTAGAAAGGGTCCGTAATTATTGGGCCACCAGTGACAGTTTACAATTCGAACAACTCGTGAACCTGCCAGTTCCACATCAACGACTTCCAAGGAACGATCTTTATTTGAATGTATTAGCTGTGCAGGAAATTTTGAGTAAACCTTTCCCGCACGATTCCATCCATCGCCAAGTTCATTAAGAAGCATATTCGACTTACTCGAACAATCTTCCTGAATCCCGACAATGTCAGCTCTGGCTAGTTTGATTGCAGATGCAATTTCATCAATCCTTGAACCGCCAAATAACTCATTTCCAAAGCCAACATTCTTGGCATTCCCACCGCCCTGAAGAATATTAAAAGTCATCAGCTTGAACCGGCTAAGCTCTTCTGCTCCCAATTGAGAAATGGAAACTAGGCCAACAAAAAAGAGTAAGAAAGAATTCATTACTAAACCTTTAACCTAATCGATGAATTAATCGACATCTAAAATAACTTCCTATGTTCTATGATCAGAAAATAGCTTTCATGATTTCAATTAAAAATGATAAAAGCTTTGGGTCTAAGCTTTACTGAAGTTGTAAAAATAAATTCAATTTGATGTCATCAGATGTTTGACCCTTAGGATATGAAATCTTACTTTTTCTCTGTGAAGATAAATTGGATAAAGTTGGCGTTGGGAGGAGTCATGGTACTTGGCATTCCTCTGATTTACTTCTTTTCCAGTTCGGATGACGGGAAAACTTTCACTGACTCCCAAAATGAATTCGTTGAGCAAACTGAGCAACTAATCGCCGATCTATCCAAGGAAACAAAAGTCAGTTCGAAATCCCCAAAGCTATCAACTGAAGATAATCGAACCGACCCTTCAATTACCCGATCTCAGCCTGAGGCATTGAATTCCGCGGATCCAAGGGAAGAACTCACCTCAGAAATTAATTATACCCCTGTTGTTGATTCATTATCTGAACCTCAATGGAAAAAAGAACTCGATATTTTTTTACAGGGAGAGAAATCCCCAAAGGAATTTCTTGATTCCCTGACCATTGATAACTGGAAAGAAGCACGGGATGCCCTCGCCCTTGCCTATGAGCAAAGGTTGCTCCCCAAAAATAAAAATTTTCAGGATCGATTCTGGACGAGGGTTGGAGAAGTTGGAGGCCAAGCGGTGGCAGAGGAATTACTCAGGGCAGGCGATCCAGCCTTCGCCAAAATCCTTAAAGGATGGGCAAAGAAAACGCCTCAGGAAATGTTTGATTATTATGCTGATCTCAATCTCAAATCACCTGAGGTTCAACATTACCTGCAAAAAACAAACTCCCGTGAAATCCCCCTCATGGATCAATTCTCAAGCGGGATGATTGATGAAGTGCTTAGAAACTCCGATGGCAGGATTGGGAATGCCCAGTTAGACAGTGCCAATGACTTGATCGATCACTTTCTTGAAAAAGATAAAAAGAAGGCGGAATCTTTAATGCGTGAATTCACCGAACGAGTCACCAAGGGAAGGGATAAGGATACTTTGAAACAGTGGGTGGCCGGATATAAGGAACCGGAATTACAAGCCGGCACGGCCCAACGGGTGATTGAAAGCGGTGTCTTTGACAAGAACCCTTTGGAGGCAGTCGAATTTGCTAATTCTTTAGAATCCACCAAGGCTAAAAGGTCTGCACTCTCTTCCGCCTACGCAAGACTCGCAGGTGGAGTAAATGGACATGACCCCAATATCACCGCCACCGAATTGAACGCGATGGAAGACGGATGGCAAAGAGATTTTGCCCTTAATGGATTTGCTCATGGCTTGGTTCGTAAGGACCCCGAGGCAGCCATTCAATGGGCTAACTCAATAAGCAACGAAGGATTTCGTAAAGTAGTCACCAAAAATGTAACCAAAAGAATCAACGCCGAAGTCTTACCAAGATTAAATTCTCAAGGGGCGAGCAAAAATTAAAAAGCAAAATTCAAGAAACCTTATCTCACAATTAAGTAAGATAATGGACCCAAAAGACATTTGCTAGCTTATGAAAATTTTCGCTATTGCAGTAGCGTGGATTTGCTTTCAAACAGCAACCACACTCCAAGTATTCTCAGACGAGAATCAAACCATTGGAATTAAGATTGAAAATTATCCGTACGCTCCCCTTTCGTTCTCGAGTAGGATTCATGACCTCAAGCTTGCTGAAACGGATAATGGAAATTATCAGATAGAGACCACGGGAACCGATCCCTATGTTTGGCTTCGGTCCTTTAAGGATTCCTACCAACCGAATTTATCTTACATCATCGCATTTGAATATCAGGTTACCGGAGACTTTGGTGAGTTCGTTTTTTACTGCAGTACTGGCAATCAAACCAAAGCGATCAGAACCGAATTAAAACCATCTGAGGATTGGCAATGGCATGTTTTTGAATTGAGTGAAAAAGGAAAGCTCATCGGGCAGGAAATTGATGATCTCCGTATGGACTTCGGTGAGCAAAAAAACAAAACTTTTCAAGTAAGAAATCTGCGACTGATTGAAACGACGCGTGATTTAAGATTATATGCTGCCGTTGGTAATAAACTTAATCAGATCAAAGATTTCGGGATTGGACTGAACAAACTAAATCCCCAGTTTTCAGCTGCGGAAACAGTGAGGCATGTTGATGATAAATCCTCAAGCGTCACCCTCTCTGTTTACCGGCATCTTGATCTGGATGCCGGAACCAAGAGACTATCTAAAGAAGGAAGCACTCGCCCTCCCGTCCCCCTGGGGCCACAAATCGTTGCAGGAGAAGGCCCCGACCCCCGGAACCACACGGTAATCCGTATCCTTTCTGAATATCAGGTCTGCGAGACCCAGTTTCTTGCCTATCCACCCACAATCCTTGGCGGTGTTGGTGTAGAGACTGGTAAAGATGAGAAAGATCATACCTTTATTGCCACCTGGCCCCTTCTTTCCAAACTTACACATAACATCCACCTCTTTAATCAAGCAGGCGGAACTATTGGTAAAATCCAGGTCGCTAAGGAAATCCACCCACCCTTCGACCTCGCAGTTGGAAATTTTGCCCCGGGGTCTCCAGGTGATGAAATCGCGGTAATTTCACAGAATGCTCAGCGGGCAAAACCAATTGTTCTCGTTTACTCTTCTTCGGGCAAACTTCTCAGCCGAAAAACTATAAACGGTGAGAAGGGAAGATATTCTCTCATTACGAAGGGAAAAGACCGGTTGATTGCCCAGGAGTTTGACGAAAATAAAATCCACACACTCTTACCGACTCAGGAAGTTGCTAGCCTAAGAAATGAAATTCAAACTTGGTCTCTTTATGATTCGGTTTATCCGGATCGCGAATTTAATGGGGGCAAGTCAGAGAAAGCCACATCCACTCTGATGCGGATTAAAAAGGGAAAAAAGCTGGCTCCCTTGGATGCAGGAGGAATGGAAAACAAATTTTGGTTCGACCCGCAGGAAGAACATAATGGGGACCCTTCCACTTGGGGAAAATTCCCAGACGGAACCCATGTCAGAAATGCCAAGTATAATTATCTGGGTAGCGCACAGTATTGGTCTCCTCTGGTGAAATCGGGGGAGATTGAATCCCGATCCTACGCTGAATGGACTTCGAATATCGATTGGCAAAAAATCTTCAAGTCATCGTGGAAAAAATCAGTCATAGACTATAACCAAGGAAAACCAACTGTCTGGTCAGCTGGGTTCAGTCATCGGTGGAGAGTTGGAGCAATGAAATCAATATCCTCAAAGATAGATTCTAAAACAGGTCTCCCCACATATCTGCTTTTGGACCGCAAGAATGACCCTACGGGCGGAGGCTATTTTGGTAAGACTATGTTTGATTACGGGAGCCAGCACTTCGAGAACGAGGCACTCAACAAACTCTACACCTACGCCCAGCGAGCCTTCTATCGAAAATTGGCTCCCGCCTATCGGAAAAACCCGGAAATGACTATCGCAGTCGAACCCAACCATGAAAATGAAATCGTTTCCGGAAGCGATTCCATAGGCGATTACAACACGGGGAGTCTCGAAGGATTCTATCATTATCTATCCTCTCTTTATGGAAACATTGAATCGATCAATCAGATTATGGGTACGAGCTTCACTATCGATTTTTTTGATGCCCCACGCAATCTATTCCGCGGGGAGTGGGATCAATATGATTTTGAAAATCTCTTCTTTCAAGAGTGGGTCGAATATAACCGGGTCCTTGTTTCCAGAAGAGTGGGAACGAGTTACCGGGAATGCTTACTTGCGGGATTCCCTCCTGAAATGATCAAGAGCCATCAAATCCCGGACAGCTATGTATTCAAATCAATCGTGGGAATTTCAGAAGGAAAAAAAAGAATTTCACCGATTGATTGGCTTCTCACCACCGGAGCAGGATTTGGCTTTTCGAGGTACGGAACCTACTACGACCGTGAACATAACATTGGCCAGGGTGCATACAGTTCAGGCTTTGATAATATGCTGGTTGGAGAATACGCCTCGCTTAATGCAAGCCATCAAAAGTCGCTGGACCAATTACTCTACCTTCGTAATCACGGAGTATCTACTTTGCATGTGATGTGGTGGCCATCCGATCTGGATAAGGGATTTAATAAGGCCCAGGAGTCCGCTCTTCGAGAAATGATTTCCATACATGATACCCCTCGCAAGGGACTGGCTGGTGGAATCAGTGAAATACGACCTTGGCGGGGACAAAGAAAATCCTTTGATATTGCCAGTCTGGGAATAGGACCCAGCCACACCGGCCTCCTAAAAAGCCTAAGGAAGGATGGATCCTTTGAAGGGACGGTCTATGCGGTTCCCTTTCACGCCCATGTAAACATTGAGGTATTGAATGAACAGAAGACGACAAATCTGAATCCTCAAACGCAGGAATTGGCCACCATACCCCATACCCGGCCTGGTTCGGTAATCGAAGTGAGTTTTAAGGTGAACGGAAAAACAGATAATTTACTGATAGACTTTACGCACAGAGGGGTAAAACTCAGCGACAAATCAATCAGGCTCGAACAGCTTAAAGGAGGACAACAGATTCGATTGGTTTATAAAATTCCTTTGCTAATGGATGAGATCAAGCTGTTAGCCAGCTCCGACAAAAATATTATAATCGAAGACCTTCTTGTGGTTCACCATCAAGACCAGGTGATCAACTTGGCCAAAAAGATCATGACCGGTAAACGACACCAGGGAGGCGTAACTTTTGCCTGTCTTCCACAATAATTTATTCCAGTTACCAAAATATCCTACCCACTCTTCAGAAAAGATGAAAAAAATTTACTCCCTATTAATAAGCCTCGTCCTTTTTCATGTTGCAGCAAAAGCACAAGACAAACCAAACTTTTTACTAATCTTAGTGGATGACATGGGATATTCCGACTTGGGCTGCTACGGGGGAGAGATTGACACACCCAACCTGGACCATCTTGCGTCCAACGGATTGCGTTTCACCCAATTCTACAACACGGGCCGTTGCTGGCCCACTCGTGCATCCATTCTTACCGGCTACTATGCTCAGCAAGTCCGTCGCGATTCCCTCCCCGGAGTTAAGGGCGGTGGTGGAAGAAGCGTGCGACCCGGATGGGCACCTTTGGTAACCGAGTATTTAAAGAAGGATGGTTATCAGAACTATCATAGTGGCAAGTGGCATATTGACGGTAAGGTTTTGGAAAATGGCTTTACTGAATCCTGGCGGGTAAATAACCAGGGAAATTTCTTTTCTTCGAAAGGGAATTTAGTAAATGACATTCCCTTTAAGCCAAAGGAGGCACCTAAAAACTACTATTCCACCACCGCCACCGCCAGTCATGGGATCAAATGCCTTAAAGCACATGCCAAGGATCATAGAGATAAACCATTCTTTCATTATTTAGCTTTCATCGCTCCCCACTTCCCGCTTCATGCCCCGCAAGATGTAATTCAAAAATATAAGAACCGCTACCTTGCCGGTTGGGATAAAATCAGAGAGCGAAGATTCGCAAGGCAGAAGAAGATCGGTTTGATCAACACCACCCTTTCCAAGCTAGAAACCGATGTGGGGCCGCCCTATGCTTTCCCGGAAGCGATCAAAAAACTCGGACCCGGTGAGATCGACCGCCCCATCCCCTGGGATCAACTATCGGGCAAACAAAAAGAGTTCCAGGCAACCAAGATGGCGATTCATGCCGCGATGATTGACATAGTTGATCAGGAAATCGGCCGGGTAATCAAACAGCTCAAGAAAAT
>NZ_CAXLMO010000070.1:0-16895 GCF_964187635.1 Candidatus Seribacter sulfatis
TAACTTCAAAGAGGATCAGGTGGATTGGAGTGAGATAAAAAAATCAAGGCTAAGACTGAACTTGGTTCCGTGCGGTGTAGGTCATCGGGTCTACCTTCCCAAAACCAATCGATTTAAGCTCTATGCCCTTGCCGGATTCAGCGGGGTGGAATCGTGGGAGAATTTAAAATGGGGAGAAGCGCCCACAACTGAATCAGCTACTTTAGTGGGTAAATTTGAAATCCCACGCAGTCAGGAAAGGGGTTCCATCACGATAGAAAGCAATGAACTATTGGAATTTCTAAAATCAAACAACGCCAGTGAATACACCTTTATTCTAACCAGAGAAACCACTGAAACCAGAGGGAGCGGGATGGTTCATGCCTTTGCCAGCGACTCCCATCCGGAAGCTTCGGGACCCACATTAGAATTAAGTTTCTAAAAACAAATTCTGTCTTTCGATCATTCAAAAGGAGGTGCTATCGCCTTGCAAAAAAAGGAGGGAGCTTAGTAGGATCATTGAATGAAGCTTCTTTTCTTTCTTCCCCTGATTCCATTTATTGTATTTTCACAAATTTCTGACCGCCCAAATGTTGTTCTCTTTATGGCTGATGACATGGGCATGGGTGATACATCAGCTTATCAATTTTATACCAAGAACTCAGACGATCAACAGATTCACACCCCAGCCATGGAAAAGCTTGCAAGTATGGGCATGCTCTTTACCGATGCCCACACCCCATCATCCCGATGCACCCCCACACGATACGGATTACTGACTGGACGTTACCCTTGGCGTGCACGTATGAAACACTGGGTACTGTTTGGCGTTCAGGGTGATCCTCTCATCGAAGAAGACCGCCCCACCCTCGCCACTCTTTTTCGTTCCCAAGGATATGCCACCGCCATGGTGGGAAAGTGGCACCTCGGACTGCGATACACCCAAACAAATGGAAAACCGGCGGCAGGCTGGGAAGATGCGGATCTAACTAAAGATGTTTTTGATGGTCCCTGTGACCACGGGTTTGATTATACCCGGTTTACCTCACGCTCCCATGGAACATCCGGCCCGGATGCGGGCACAACTGGGCCCCAGACAGGGAAAAACAAAAAGGGGAATCGTAACACTCCAAATCAGTCAATCGGCCCTGGCCACATCCATAATCGGAAAATCATAGGAGCCACCGGGAACGAAAAAAAATTAGTGGAGAAAGGAAAAAACGCCTATGATTTACACGACCTGGGTAATCGGCATTCCAATCATGCGATCGAATTCCTTACTCAACACCTCAGAAATAAGGACCGTTCCTTCAATCCATTCTTTCTTTATTATCCCAGTAATTCAAATCACGGACCCTACACCGTAGCCAATGAAGTGGGAGGTAAAAAAGTTCGGGGAGCGGGCAAGATGGTATCAGGAGCTTCAGCATCAACCCGGTTGGATTATATCTATGAAAACGATGTGGCACTTGGAAGGCTGATTAACTATCTCGAACAAACCAAGGATCCACGCAGACCGAGTAAAAAACTAATTGAAAATACGATTGTTATTTTCACCTCAGACAATGGAGCGGAAGTAAAAACCAAAACTGCAACCGGCCCCGTACGAAGTAATAAAGGCAGTTGTTACGAAGGCGGACACCGTGTGCCCTTCCTTGTTGCTTGGCCTAATGGCAAAGTGGGAAATGGAAAAACAAGCAGTCAGCTAATTGGATTACAGGACCTATACGCCACTTTTTCAGAAATTTTAAAAGTACCCCTGCCCGACTTGAGAAACGGAGAAAAAGGGGCGGAGGACAGCTATAATGTTTTACCTGCTTGGAGAGGAAAAAAAATTCCCAATCGCCCGATGTTCTACAATGACCATAAGGAATCTAAAGATGGGGCCGCTTGTGCCATGCGGTTGGATAATCCAAAGGTCGGTGGAAAAATAATAAAGGGCCAGTGGAAAATATTTTTTGATGCCTCTCTTCTTAGGCAAGCAAAAGCAAAACCGGTCGAATTGTATGATCTGGCAACTGATCCGATGGAGAGCAAAAATCGTTTAGAAGACCCGGAACTTAAACCGTTGATCAAAAAACTCATTTCAACTGCAATTCAGCATCGCACTGTGGGTGGACATCGTTTTACAGCCATCGCACCCAGGAAACGAATTACTTTTGACTGGACCCAACCAATGCCGATACCCGCCCCGCTTACTTTATCGGTTTCTGGTAAGGGAGGACTCCCCACCCAAAAACCCGACGGACTTGGAATCGAAGGGAAAGGATCGTCCCGGATTGATTCAGGTGAAGGAATTGCCCTGCGCTTTGAACAGGATGTTTTGATTGAATCGATTGCCTTAAAAGCCGGAGATGGATCATGTGGTGGAAGCTTAATTAAAGGAAAAAACTCCCCTCTGGCCATCTATTGTATCGATGCGGATAATGATGCCAAAGATCAACAGGGAATCATAAGTGACCTTGGAATTATCAAAAGAGGTGAAAGGCTCATACTGGACGCTGGGCCACATTTAGGAGTGGAACAAACGGGAAGTTGGAAACTGCAAAGTCTTGTGGTCCGGCCCTTTGCTCAGGACTAAATTTTAAAATCTAAAGTAATTTAATTATAAAAAGATGAAGCTACTTTTTCTAGTACCGGGTATTTTCTTATTGGGCATTTCGGGATTTGCCCAAAAACAAAATGTTCTTTTCATCGCTGCAGATGATTTATCCTGTGCCCTCGGTTGTTACGGAGATCCGATTGCTCAAACTCCTCATCTCGATCGGTTGGCCGCAACGGGAGTCTGCTTCCTCAATGCATACAATCAACTCCCCCTTTGCAACCCGACCCGGGCATCGGTGATGACCGGTCTAAGGCCGGATACGATCAAGGTCTATGATCTGGACCGACATTTCCGGGATGAAGTACCCGATGCGGTCACGCTTTCTCAACAATTCATAAAGCACGGATGGTGGGCCGGGCGCGTAGGTAAAGTTTATCACTACAATGTTCCGGCATCGATTGGAACCGATGGGTTTGATGATCCCCCGTCCTGGCAAAAAACCGTGAATCCCATAGGTCGTGACAAAACCGATGAATCCCTAATATTCAACGCGGAACCACATCGTAAAATCAGTGCCGCCTTAAGTTGGCTGGCGGCAGATGGTAAAGACGAGGAACAAACCGACGGGATGATCGCCACGGAAACAATTAAATTAATGAAGCAAAAAAAGGACGAACCCTTCTTCATTGCGGCCGGCTTTTTCCGACCACATACACCTTATGTCGCACCCAAAAAATACTTTGATATGTATCCCCTGGAAACATTAAGGCTTCCTTATGCTCCAAAAAATGACAGGGAAGATATTCCCACCGCTGCCTTTGCCCATAACTGTCCGGTTCCCCACTACGGGTTAGATGAATTGACCTGCCTCCAGGCAATGCAGGCGTATTATGCATGCGTATCCTTTATCGACGCCCAGGTTGGCCGAATGCTTGACGCCCTCGATCAGCTCGACCTGGCGGACAATACCATTGTTGTTTTCTGGAGTGACCATGGTTACCACTTGGGCGAGCATAATGGCATCTGGCAAAAGCGAACTCTTTTTGAACAGGGAGCTAAAGCCCCGCTGATCATTCGGGCACCCAATATCGAAGGAAATGGTCAGGCATGTCGACGGATCGTTGAATTCATTGACATCTACCCCACCCTCACCGAACTCGCCAATATTCCAACGCCCAAGGAAATAGAGGGACAATCCCTCACCCCACTTCTCAGAGATCCACTAAGCAGGTGGAATAGTTTCGCGATCACCCAAGTACTCAGACCCGCTGATAGTCGTTTTGAGACTCCTGTGATGGGACGAAGTATCCGATCGGAAAGATGGCGATACTCCGACTGGGCAGAAGGGAAACACGGAGTGGAACTGTATGATCATTTTGCAGATCCAATGGAATTTAATAACCTTGCCATCAAACCAACTCAGGGTAATCAAAAAGTTATGAAATATCTGCGAAAAGCCCTTGCTAGAAAAGCAAGCGGTCAAATTCCCAAAACTCCCTTTAATCCCAAAAGACTCTAATAGAGATGGATCCAATAACCATCATTGTAATCGTCGCCGGTTTGCTTTTCGCAGGTGTTGCTTACTTTATCGAAGACGCGTTTGATAAAATGCTCAATCCGATCTTCAGACTGGTTGGGCTTAAATCTTCAACCGGTCCGCTCGAAATTATCGCAGAGCACAACGATCAATTCATCGAACTGACAATCATTAACAACGGAAAAGGGAAAGCCATGCTCGCCGCCGTTCAAGTGGTAGGAGAAAATGGAAAAAAAGAGTTTCCTGTACCTTGCACTTCTAAGATTGAGGCAAAGGAGGAGGTCGCGGAAAAGAAAGAGAAGGAAGTAAGAAAGCATTTCTTATCGGAAAAGATTGATCAGGGAAGTCAAAAAAAAGTCTATTTAAACTCTGCGAAATTGGATGGATGTGATCTCAAATCTCTCAGCGTGTTAGACATGGACGGAAAACACTGGTCCGTTACGATCAAGTAAATTGGATCAGACAAGATATCATTATCTAGACGCCCTTCGGGCTTTTGCAATGCTTCTTGGCATCGTCTTGCATGCGATGCTTTCTTTTGTTGGATGGCCAGTTTGGCCAGTTCAAGACATCAACCAGTCTGAATTCTATGGAATTCCCATTCTTTTCATTCATGGCTTTCGTATGCCCCTATTCTTTTTCGTGAGTGGATTCTTCACCATGTTGCTTTGGAAACGAAAAGGAACCAAAGAATTAATGAGTAATCGCTGCAAACGGATCGTTCTCCCTCTTATCTTTTTTAGTATTCTCCTCATTCCACTTCTTAATCACATGCGTTCGGTAACCGCATGGATAACTCCGGAGAATATCTCGAACGACTCGGAAGAAATTGGATCTTTACCTTCAGTTAATAATAAGGCCACAGACCTAGGTAGTGCCGCGAAGACAGGTAATATTCAAGTAATGAAGGAGTTTTTGAGAGATGGAGCCAATATCAATGGGAAAAATCAGAAAGAACTGACTCCCCTTCATTGGGCAGCAACTACCGGACAAAAAGAAGCAATCTCACTTTTGATTCAAGAAGGGGCAACAGTTGACTCTCTTGATGGTTATCGAAGTACCCCTCTGCATTTGGCAGCTTTTTTCGGACAGGAAGAGGCCGTACAAGTACTTCTAGCAAATGGAGCCGATCCAAATGCAAGAAATAAGGATCAGTCAAGCCCGAGAGATACAACTTATGCCGGAAAAGCACTCACTGAAATGGTTGCGAATGAAATTTTGGAAGTTCCTCTACAATGGCATCAATTACAAAAAGGAAGGATAAGTTGTAGAAATCTTATTGAAAAATCCATTCATAACTTAAAATTAAATGGAGGTGCAAAGCAAAACTTGTTTACTCAATACTATCTCACTTTTGGGGACTTTATCACTCACCACCTCTGGTTTCTTTATGATCTTGTATATCTAATTGCGGCATTTCTAATTGTGAGCCACCTCCTCGGAGATTCTGCTTTGAAAAAGATTGCTGAATGGGTAGTATCTTCCCCTGTTCGCATCATCTTTTTAGTACCAATTACCTATTGGTCACAGTTTTATATGAAGGAGGATTTTGGTCCCTCCACTGATGTGTGGCTAGCCCCAAACTGGACGAAGCTCGGATACTATGGAATATTCTTTGGTTATGGAGCCCTATGCTTTGGCAACAAAGTATTCACACAAAAGTTCGGTAAGTTCTGGCCTCTTTCTTTTATCGGTTCACTTATGGTTTTCATTGGGGCTCTAATCTGTATGCATTATAAGAAGTGGGAATGGAGTTATGAAATACTCACGCTCTGCTCTGCGTGTTTTGTCTGGCTGATGATCTTTGGATGTATTGGTCTATTTAGAAAGTTTTTTTCCGCTAAAATGCCCAAGGTTCGATACATATCAGACTCCGCATACTGGCTCTACATTATCCATTTACCTGTAGTGCAAATTATGCAGGCCCTATTTGCAAACTGGGAGATTCCCAGTCTCTTCAAGTGCATGCTCATAACCATACTTACAACGATGTTGATTCTACTTTCTTACAAATATCTGATACGCTACACTTGGGTCGGAGCGATGCTGAACGGGAAACGATATAAGGCCAATGAAACAGTCTAATTCATTATCTAGTAAATCCTATCTTTGGCTTGGCATTTTCTTCGGGGTATTGGTGTGGTCCGGAATTGAACCTAAAGACAGATTAACCTGGGTATTGGAAGCCGGACCGGCCATTGTCGGACTCTTGGTTATGGCGAAAACTCGGATATCCTTTCCGCTGACTCCCCTACTCTACTTTTGGATCCTGCTCCATTGTATCGTACTGATGGTGGGTGCAAAATATACCTACGCCGAAGTTCCGTTGTTTGATTCAATACGGGAGATCTTCGGATGGGAACGTAACAACTACGACAAAGTCGGACATTTCATGCAGGGTTTCGTCCCTGCCTTGTTGGCCCGTGAAATTCTGATCCGCAAGAAGGTAGTGAATTTTGCAGGCTGGCGAAATTTCATCATTGTATCGATCTGCCTCGCATTCAGTGCCTTTTATGAATTGATCGAATGGTGGGCAGCCCTGCTGATCGGAGAAGATGCAGATGCCTTCCTCGGCACTCAGGGGTATGTTTGGGATACACAGTCCGACATGGCGTGGGCTCTATTAGGAGCATTGGTTTGCCTGATTATCCTAAAGAAAACTCACGATTTACAAATCAAGCCATTGCTCTAGTAAGTCGTAGGATATATAATGCCCTATAATGACTAAAGTAACGGATTGGGAAGAAAGATATCAGCAAGAAGACACTCCCTGGGACAAGGATGAACCAGCGCCAGGACTTATCGACTGGTTGAACAAGCAAACATTGGCCCCGGAAACCCGGGTATTGGTTCCGGGATGTGGTCGTGGACACGATCCGTCCGCATGGGCTAAAAGGGGGTTCGAAACTACTGGGATGGATCTTTCAGAAATTGCGTTATCAGATGCGCGCCAAAAATACGAAGCTTTGCCCAACCTCGCGTTCTTCCCTGGAAATTTTTTGGAAGAAAAACCGCAGGAACCTTATGACCTCATTTTTGAACATACCCTCTATTGTGCGATTGAACCGTCCCGCAGAGATGAATACGCACAAGCTTTGAATCATTGGCTCAAGCCCGGTGGTCATTTTTTGGCGATTCATTTTATTTTTCCACTGTCGGAAGAGGGGCCTCCCTTTGGGGCAAGTAAGGAGGAAATCACCCAGCGGTTTGAACCCGAATTTGAATTACTCAATGACTGGAAGCCAAGACATTTTGAGGGGCGTCGAGACGAAGAGTGGATGTTTCTTTGGAAAAGAAAAATCTAGCTATTAACTTCAAGTCTTCCTTTTAAAAAGTAAATAAAAGGGGTAATTCAGCGTTGGATTTCACCTGTAAACTTTTATGCTAAGCTTATATGTTTTTGTGGAAATATTACCGACCTCTTTTCCTTGCTCTAACCTTTGGTGCAAGCTCAATGGGTATGGCAAATACCCCGGATGGGAAAAAACTCTACACACAACACTGCGCGGAGTGTCATGGTAAAAAAGGTGAGGGCGTGGAGGATGAGTATTCCAAGCCATTGATCGGAGACTGGCCGGTTACCAAGTTAATTCATTATGTGGACAGAACCATGCCTGACTATGATCCGGACCTAGTCAAAGGAAAAGAGGCAGAGGCCATCTCACGATTTGTGTTTAAAACTTTTTATCAAAAACCTGAACTTTTCCAAAAGGATTCAAAGATTCAACTCGCCCGGCTGACCAACCGGCAATTCCGCCAATCGGTATCCGACCTCTTTGCCCAGTTTATGGGGACACCCAAAATTGATGAATATAAAGCGGGATTAAGAGGAAAATACTACAATGCGGAAGGGATGAACAAAAAGAAAAAAATGCATTCCGAAAGAGTGGATCCAAAAATCGCATTCGATTTTGGGAAAAAAGCACCTTATCAGCAAATGAATCCAAAAAAGTTTTCTATTTACTGGGAAGGATCGATTCTTCCCCGTGAATCCGGTTGGTACGAATTCTTTGTTAAATCTCCCAATGGTTTTGCTCTACGGATAAACAAGCTTGATGGACGCCCCTCGATCGATGAGAAGGTGACCGCGGGCGTAATGAGAGAAAGCGGCACGAAAATATTTCTTCTTGGCGGCCGGCCCTACCCGCTTCGCTTGGATTATCACAAATTTGATGACCCCAACGCATCGATCGAATTAAGCTGGAGAACACCGGTCGGACAAAAAGAAATTATTCCGACGGAATTCCTTTTTACAAAAATGGTAAATCAATCTTATATCCCGCAACAAAAACTTCCCCCTGATGACTCATCTCATGGATACCAAAGAGGTATACAAGTAGATCAAAGTTGGGACGAAGCGATTACATATGCCGCATTGGATGCGGCTCAGTTCGCGGCGGAAAGAATAAACCAATTGGCCAGAACCAAAGATGATGACCACCAGCGCAAAAAGAAGGTCATGGAGATTGCCACCCAATTTGTTCGCTACGCATTTCGACAAAAACTTAGTGAAGAAGATGCAAACTTTTTTATAAAATCCAGGTTCAACGATCAGACGCCTTTACATGTATCGATTGAAAAAATTGTCCTCATGACCCTCAAATCCCCACGATTTCTATATCCTGAATGGCAGGCACTCGAAAAAAAGAAAGCGGATTCATATGTCGTAGCTACCAGACTCGCACTCTACATGTGGGATTCTATCCCGGACAACCACATGCACAAACAAATTGATGTAGATCATTTCAGAAACAAAGGACATATTGAAAGCCAGGCCAAACGAATGCTTCAAGACCCACGTTCAAAGGCAAAATTCAATGACTTCATGCTTCATTGGTTGGAAATGAAAACCAAGGAACTGCCATCCAAAAATACAAAAAGATACTCAAACTTCACTCCTGCTCTTGCCCTCGACCTGAGACGTTCCCTTTTTCGGGGTATTGAAAAAGCGATATGGGAACAAAATGTCGATTGGCATAATTTTATTAGTATGCCTTCGATTCAATTCAATGACCGCATGGCAAATTATTATGGTTTACCCTTCCCGACTGAAACAAATACTTCGGGTTTCATTCCATTAAAATCTCAAAAAATGGGTCGCGTTGGCTTACATACCCACCCCTATATTTTAGCCAGTCATTCTTATGCTGAAGAAAGCTCGCCGATTCATAGGGGAGTTTTTGTCAGTCGAAAAATTCTGGGACGGACGCTCCGACCACCCAAGGAAGCGGTTTCTTTCAGTAATGCTGACTATGATCCAAATTGGACGATGCGGCAAAAAGTAACCGCTCTTACAAAACCGGCAAATTGTATGAGTTGCCACGACCTAATCAATGCTACGGGCTTCACCCTGGAAGGATTTGACACAACGGGAAGGACACGGACCAACCTAGGCACAAAACCTCTCAATCTTGCTACTGAATATCTGGACGAAAATGGAAACCAAAGAAAACTCGACGGAGCCAAAGGATTACTCCAAGAGGCACTAAAATCGACTAGGTCATCAAAATATTTTATCGAGGAACTATGCAAGCACCTTGCAAAACAGCCCATACAAAGCTATTCTGACATAAATTTTTTAGAACTTTCCAAGATGTTATCCTCCAGAAAATTAACGATAAAGGATTTATATTTAAAAATTGCGATGCAAGCAGCAACCGATGATTTTGTATTTAATAACTGAGTAATTAAAGATGAACTTAAACTCTATTAACCGACGAACTGCACTCAAAAACCTGGGGCTTTCCTCGCTTTCTCTGCCCATCCTTTCTCAGTCATCAAGTCTCTTTTCTGCGAATGCGGATAAAACCGCACCCAAGCAAAGACTTATCGTGATGTTCAGCCCAAACGGTACCATTCCAAATCACTTTTGGCCGAACACCATAGGGGAAGACTTTGAACACAAAACTATTCTTAAGCCGCTCGAACCCTTTCACGACCAATTGCTCATTCTACGGAACCTTCATAACAAGGTAAGAGGAGACGGAGACAATCATATGCGTGGAATGAGTTGCCTCCTTACAGGCATCGAACTTTTCCCTGGCAATGTAATGGGAGGAGGCAATACCCCATCCGGTTGGCCCAAAGGAATTTCAATAGACCGAGAAATATCCAATCATTTACAGTCCCAACCCCATACTCGTACTCGATTTGGTGCGTTACATTTTGGAGTGGGTGTTCAGGACACTGCTGACCCGTGGACCCGAATGTCTTACAACGGACCGAATCAGCCTGTCACTCCACTTTCCGACCCCTATGATGCATACAGGAAAATATACGGTAATGTTCGTGATAAAAAGAAAGTTCGATCAATTCTGGACGATTTAAAGGCTGACCTGCAAAAAGTTGCCAACCGACTTCCGGAATCCGACCGTAAATTGTTAATAGAACACTCCAAATTAGTGCAACGGATGGATAGGGAGTACGAGGCAGGCAGTTCACTTTCCAACCTTAGTGCACCGCCCCCCGAATTACCTGAGGGAATTCGTAACCTCAATGAAAACATCCCGCAACTAGGTCGCTTACAAATTGATTTACTTGTCAATTCTTTCGTCAATGACTTTGCCCGAGTAGCGACTTTACAATATACGAAGTCTGTTGGACAGGCGAAGATGAAATGGTTGGATGTGGAGGATGCCCATCACACTCTTTCTCACGAACCTGATAAGAATAAGGACGCTCATGATAAACTGGTTCGTATTAACACATGGTTTGCGGAAGAACTTGCTTATTTACTCAAAAAATTAGAATCCACTCCGGAGCCCGGACAAAAAGGATCGATGCTTGATCACACCTTAGTTATTTGGACAAACGAACTGGGCAAGGGTAACAATCATACGCTTGACCATATTCCTTTTGTTCTCGCTGGGAACGGTTTTGGCTTTCGGATGGGGCGCTCGATGTCGTGCGAAAATGTTCCACATAATCGCTTCCTGCTCAGCCTGGCTCATGCAGTCGGGCATCCACTTAAAACTTTTGGTAACCCCAAGCTTTCTGCAGGGGGCCCACTCATACTTGGCTAAAACAATATGAAAGCTACACTTATTTTGTTCTTCATTCTTCCACTTTTTACCCAGGCAGAAAATAAGGATAATAAATGGGTACCCCTTTTTGACGGGAAAACCACCGATGGATGGACCCCCCGTGGAAATGTTCAAAAATTTGAGGTTCTAAATGGAGAACTTCACTTATTATCAAAGGGAAATATTTGGGTTTTAAGTGACCTAGAAATGAAAGACTTTGAAGTCGAATGCGAAGTAAAGATTCCGCTAGATTATGAAAAATTTAATTCAGGACTGGGCTTTAGATTAACCGGGAAAAACGGAAAGCCCAAAGGCTACCAATTCGAAATTGACCGATACAAACCAGGAGCCGTTTACGGAATTGGCTTAGGTGGTTGGCTTTACCCCAAAAAAGAACAGGAAGCAGAGTACAAAGTTCGCTCGAAAAATCTCTTCCAAGCAGCTGAATGGAACCAAGCCCGAGTGGTTTGTAAAGGTTCAAGTATTAAGACTTTTCTTAACCAAAAAATGATAGCTGAAATTAAAGATAACCAATCTATGTCAGGTTGCTTTGGAATTCAGCACCATGGGAAAGGTGGAGTCGTCGCGTTTCGTAATATTCGTGCCCGTAAAGTAAATTAAAAAGGGTTCTTGACCCATTTAGCTTGCTGAAATAATTATTCACTATGAATCCACAACCCGGTTGTTTACCTTTTTCTTTTGGCTTAGCCTTTATTCTATTTTGTTCTTCTATTATTGGTTGCTCCAATCAAACTGTTGATCCGGCGACCGATGATAACTCTTCTGCCAGTCAAAGTTACTCTTTAGACTTTTGCGTGGTCTCTGGTAATGACCTTAATGATGAAGATACCGATATGATTCCATTCACTTACGAACATGAAGGAATCCAAATTGTATTTTGCTGTAAACCCTGCCTTCCTAAGTTCAAGAAAGATCCGGCTAAATATATGGCTATTATAAAGGAAGAAATGGAAGATATGGCAAAGGAGCCATCCAGCTAATTTTAGTTTATTTTTCGTGCATTGATTGCCACCAACTCTTTTTTGGTGGGTTGCGGATACTTTTTTGAGCAGTTTCTGAAAGTCCACTTGAAGGCAACCAAGACTCAACTGAATCCTTATCCTGTCGATACCATTCCTGACCGACTTTTTTAATGGTCGATTGCTGAAGCTTTTCATCGGATATTGAAATTGCCCATTCCATGGCGGCTCCACCATCCTTGGTCGATACGGTGGATGCATAAGCAGCCAAAGCAGAATCAAGTTTTGGACCTGATTCTCTTTCATTAAGCCAATCTCCTGCGGCCAAAGGATCTTGTTTTGCCCAGTTTGAAATCGAGCTTTTTATTCCAACTTCCTGAGATTTTCCATCCGGTAAATTGGAGAAGTAATCGATTGAACTTTCAGGGTCAGTTTCACTCCATTTCCTCCCCAGATTTTCAAATGCCTTGGCAGAGTATTTTTCATTGGCATGCGTCTCGAGCCATTCCGCAACTTCTTCTGGGCGATCACGGGCAAAACTTCGACTTAAATTCATAAAGGCTCCCTCTTTCAACTTGGGATCAGGTAATTCCTCGGCCCAGGATGAAGCCTGACCAAACCCACCCTCCCTGTTATGCCGATCGGCTAGAATACCCACTAACTTAGAAACTTCTTCTCCCCCTTTTAGATTCATTACATAAGCCGTTGCTCCCTCCAGGTCCCGATTTGCCCAGCCTTTTACCAGACCAAAATTATACAACTTGGCCATCCCTGCGTTCTCTGGATCTTCAACCCATGCTCTGGCCGATTCAGGGTCACGATTCGCCCATCCCTCCAAAACTCCTGATGCCGCGAATCCTGCCCCGATGCCGGAAGCCCTCGTTTTACAATAATCAATCGCCGCAAGCGGATCGAATTGAGACCAAGAATAAAGTAACATTTTATATTCCTGCATATTCTCAAAGCCCATAGGCAGAGATTCAAAAGCTTTCAATGCCTGGCCAATGTTATCTCGATTTAAATTTTCTAAAGCCCGGGCATACGCAGCCGAACGTTTAATTGGATTCGTTTCCGATTGGGCAGAAAGTAACATTTGCTCAATGGATTTTGGGGAAGCCAAATTTTTTACTTCCTCTTCCACATCCTCCTCGTTTTCTTGAAGGTCCCGATCACGATCAGAGGATTTTGTACTTGGCTTAATATTTTTCGATTGGGGTTCTACGGATGGCTTGGGGGGCAATTCTTCAGATGCGATCTCATTATTATCAATTGAAGATTTGGGTAGACCCAAATAATAACCAAACAAGAAAAGGGCAGCACCAACTAAGAGGAGAAATACTCCTGACAATTTTTTTGAACTCTTCGATTCCATAATCACAAAATAATTTCAACTCTCTAATATTACAACGACCATTAAGAGAAAGTTACAAAACATCCTATTTAATTTTTGTAATTTTACCATAGAGGTGACCACCGACTTTTCCATGACTCCATGTACCGGCATATTTCTTTCCATCAATCACCACATGAGCACTAAAAGTTCCCAAACCAGGAATATTCATTTCATCCATGGTGATGACCGGTATAGTACCAACCCATTTAACGGGTAATGGCATGGGCAGAGTTACATCTTTTTGACCATACTTAATTCTAGCGGTAAAAATCCACAGGTCCTGATCTCCAAATTTCTGGACCGATTGGATCTCATAAACTTCCTCGGATGGTGGATTTTTTGCGCCATCAACAGTAAAAAAACCACTAAAACGAACTCCTTTCATTGCTTTCTCAAAATTTTCAAACAATTCGCTCTGAGGAGTAATTTCTCCTGATACCGAGAGAAAGGAACCAGCAATTAATGCAATAATCGTCACCGTACAATTCAAACGCTTCATTGGTAATATGAAATTATATTGTAAAACGCATGCAAACCCGAAAACTGATTTTCTGTAAAATAAATTTGTAAGTCTATTTCTAATTACTCTTAAAAAAATAATTTTTTTGAAAATTAACATTTATAATCGCTTCATTAAATAACAAGCATCACGATAAAATTCTATTTTTTATAAATACCTTCCCTTGCATAATAAAATCTAAATTCGCGACATTAACGCTGTATGAATACAAAACCCAAGCTCCTGCTCTTTTTAATAATATTTATTAAATTTTCGTGCTTTTCCTTTGCACAAATTGAAAATCAAGCCACTCCAATCGAAAATATATCGGTCAAAAAAGGATTTAAGATTGAGTTACTATTTACTGTTCCGAAAGAAAGGCTGGGGTCATGGGTAAATCTATGCCTGGACAACAAAAACCGCATAATTGCCAGTGATCAATTTGGTGGACTCTATCGTTTTGAGGTCCCTCCTAAGGGAAAAACACTCAAAGAAAGTGATATCGAAAAAATCCCTGTCGATATACGAGCAGCAAATGGTCTCCTTTGGGCATTTGATAGCCTGTATGTGGCCGTCAATGATTATGAAAAAAAGATGGAGAGTGGAGTTTACAGGCTCACGGACTCCAACGGAGACGATCAACTTGATAAGGTTGAGAAACTGCGGGGCATGCAGGCACGCGGGGATCATGGCGTACATGCTCTAATACTCAGCCCCGACCAAAAATCGATTTACCTGATCACAGGGAACAATACCACTCCAGTTGAAGCGAACCGTTCGCGTGTACCCATGGATTGGGGGGAAGATCACCTCCTTCCCCGAATGCCCGATGGACGAGGGCATAACCGGGACCGACTAGCTCCAGCTGGCATCATTTACAAAATGTCTCCGGATGGTAAGGATTGGGAGATTGTGTCCTCCGGATACCGAAATATTTTCGACGGTGGCTTCAACGCAGATGGTGAGCTCTTTACCTATGACGCAGACATGGAATATGACTTCAACACTCCCTGGTATCGCCCAACTCGCATCTGTCATGTCACCAGCGGATCCATGTACGGTTGGAGAAATGGAACCGGTAAACGACCCGAATTCTACCCGGATACTTTACCTCCCGTAGTCAACATTGGTCCAGGTTCCCCCACCGGGGTCACTTTCGGATACGGTGCCAAGTTTCCACCCAAGTATCAAAAAGCAATGTTCATTTTGGATTGGAGTTGGGGGAAAATCTATGCCATTCATATGAGTCCCGATGGAAGTACTTATTCCGGGGAAAAAGAGACTTTCATCACTGGTAGTCCACTACCGGTAACAGACGCAATTATCCATCCAATGGACGGAGCCATGTACTTTGCTATTGGCGGAAGAAAAGTTCAGTCTGGACTCTATCGGGTCAGTTACACGGGGAAAGAGAAAACCGCCCCCATCTCCACGAAACCTCGTGTGAATGAACTTGCAAGTCTACGGCATCAGCTGGAAAATTTACATATCGGCGAACATCCCAAGGCGTTGGAATTAGCTTGGCCACATACTGATCATCAGGATCGCTTCGTTCGCTGGGCGGCCCTTATTGCCATACAGCATTTACCGATTGAGAAATGGGCAACAAAAGCCCTCACCGAAAAGGACTCAGGGAAACGGGCAAATATTCTTTTGTCTCTTTCCAAAGCGGCTGGGATTGACCCTTTTCATCGTCAAAATACGGATCCTCCCATCAACCAAAAACTGGGCAAACAGATCCTCCAATCCCTGCTTCAAATCAAATGGAAAGATTTGACTCCCAATGAGCGGCTCGCCCTGGTACGTACCTATCAGATTGCGATGGTTCGTTTTGGCAAACCAGCCCCCCAAGTAGCTGCAAAAATTGTCGCGCAACTAGATCCTCAATTTCCCGCTAAAAGCTTCGAAATGAATTGGTTGCTTTGCGAGACCCTTGCCTTTCTCGAATCCCCCACTGTAGCCAAAAAAGGAATAGCTCTCCTTTTGGAGGCTCCCACACAGGAAGAGCAAATGGAATATGCCCGTTCCCTCCGCAACCTGAAAACCGGATGGACTCATGAACTACGAGTACAATACTTTAATTGGTTTTTGAAGGCGTCTAATTACCGAGGAGGAGCAAGCTTCACCAAGTTTATCGAGTTTATTCGAAACGATGCAGTTGCCAGTTTGAATCCAACTGAACAGAAAAAACTTGCCGAGTTGCTCGCCAAAAAGGCTATTGTTAAGTCTCCTGCCGATGTTATGGCAGAGGCGATGGTGGGTAGGACATTCGTTAAAAATTGGAAACTGGAGGAATTAAGCAAAGCGGCATCCAGTGGGCTCAAGGGTAGAAACTTTAAGGTTGGTCGAAGGATGTTTGCAGCAGGAGGTTGTTACGCGTGCCACCGATTTGGAAACCAAGGCGGCATGAACGGCCCCGACCTGACCGGATCGGGCGGTCGCTATTCAACTCATGATCTGCTCGAACAAATCATGTATCCAAGTAAGGAAATCAATGAACAGTTCGTTCCCACATTCGTAACTTTAAAAAACGGGAAGACCTTGTCCGGAGTTGTGGTAAATCTGAATGGTAACCGCGTCACCCTAAACACCGATCTTTACGACCCGAACCAAAGAACGAGCGTGCAAACAAATGAAGTTAAGAGCATAGGGCCGTCTACTGTCTCGCCGATGCCCCCAGGACTACTTAATATGATGGAAGAAGAAGAGGTAATGGATCTGCTCGCATATATTTTAAGCGGTGACGATCCTCAGCATAAGTTCTTCAAATAAAAAAATATTTCTGTGAAAAGTCCGGGTATATTTTATATAACCGGATTCGTTTTCTTTATTTCTGTTCATTGTCTTGTCGGAAAGAATAATTTCGAAGTTACCGCAATTCCACAAGAAGTGAGAAATCGCTTAAACTTGGATGAATTTTATCAGAAGCATGTTGACCTT
>NZ_CAXLMO010000071.1:0-31157 GCF_964187635.1 Candidatus Seribacter sulfatis
CCCTCCGCACGGGAATGTAGGGTGATGGTCTGTCCGTTAAAAATGAGCCCGGGTGCCTGCGGAGCCAGGGTAATCTCAGGCTTTAAATATTTAAGGATCTGTTCGTTTAACTGGGCAGTGGTGATCGAAGAAGGTTGGAGCATTTGCGGGGTGACCGTGCGGTTGAGATCGGAAAGGACATCCTGACCGAGCATCGACTTGTTAATAGCACCCGCTTGAACCGAGTCCGCTACCTTTGCAGAATCAGCATTTTTTGCGATCTTCGCAACCTCCGCAACCAAGGCACGAGGGGTGGCGGTGATTCTTTGATCGGGGGCGAGGTGCCGCAAGCCCTTGCCGTCCCCATCATCAAAGCGGACTTTCAAATACAGTTCATCATAATCTAAAAAGAGTTGCGGAGGTAAGACATTCATCCCCTGCCCGCCAAGAAGAACGGTATACCGACCGTTGCGAATATTTACTTTGATCGAGTCGTCCTTACTCTTACCATTCCGCCAATGGGTCTTGCCATCCTTATCCTGCAAGGAAAATGTAAACTGGGCATCCCCAAAGTAATTGACTCCCCGAATTGCCACCTTGCCCGAATACGGAACCGGATTGGCAGACCAGAGGAAAAGTGTGAAAAAAAGGAACGAAATCAGGACAGGTATTTTTTTCATAACAGGAACAGAGAAATTAATAATTAATTAGATTAAAAATAGGAGGGTATTGTCAAACAGGATTTCGGGAGGGATGGCGATCGAGTGATGCGGTTCGCTTCCCGGTTCACAGTGGATCGCCACGGGCTTACGCCCTCGCGATGACAAATTGGTGAAGGAATGGAGTGTGGATTATGATGACTATACACACTCTTTGTCATTGCGAGGAGGGAACGAAAGTGACCGACGCGGCAATCCATCGTGTCTCCCATAACGCGGTCGGGGTTGTCTCTTCGCTTACTGGCTCACATTGGATCGCCACGGGATTACGCCCTCGCGATGACAAAATGTGAAGTGATGCAGTGTGCGGTTCGATGACAATACACACTTGTCATTGCGAGGAGAAAACGAAGTAAAGGAAGCGGCAATCCATCGTGTCTCGCATAACGCGTTCGGGGTTGTCTCTTCGCTTACTGGAGCACAGTGGATCGCCACGGGCTTTAAGCCCTCGCGATGACAAAGGGGTCTAAAGAGGGATCTCTTCTAAAAATAAGAAAAGGAAATTTAAAATTCCACTTCCGTCCAGGGAGCAACCCGGGCGGATTCGGTTTTCCGGTATCCGGTAATATCTTCGATGGAAATTAAGCCTGCTCGATTGCCCCACGCATTGCGAACATAGGTAAGTATACCAGCAAGTTGTTCATCCTTCATAAAACCATGCGGAGGCATGATGGGAGGAACCCCTTCCACCGGTTTGCCATTCACTTTAATCGGTCCCATGAGACCATGAACAGCCACGCCGATCAACCGTTTGGCATCCCCAGTCACCCAGTCGCTTTTGGCCAGCGTGGGTGCCATATTAGGGAGGCCTTTCCCGTCCGCCTGGTGACAGGCTCCACAGCTAACCGAGTATTGATCGCGGCCTTTGCGATAGACAGAAAGAAGGTTACTATCCTTTTTAACCCAGTCCGCTTCTTTATCCTTATAAGTTTTGACCGCTCGGGATGGGTAACCGGACTTGCTTATTATTCCAGCATAAGATGCGAGAGTCGATGGAACCATCTTACGGTCTACCACCTGTTCCGCTAATGTTTTAAATTCATCGGGAAAGAAATCTGCAACGCCTTTACTCTCACCTGCCAAGCGAAGACCAGTCATGGAAACAAACCAATGATGATCTTCAATGGCAAGACGAACGGTTTTTTCTTTCAATTTACCAAGCCCGGCCAATGTCCACATGGCGTGTACCCGGGCATGGGCTTTCGCTTTTTTATTGTCAGCAAGTTTCTGGACATCCGTGGCTAAATCCTGACGCCCCCCTTCCACGATCCGTTTTTGGGAACGCAGCCGCCACCAAAGATGAGGGTGGGAAAGACCAGCCACCAAATCGGATGGAGGATCAATCGTTTTATGATCCTTCGGAACAATCCGATAAATTCGGCCCAATCCGATCGGTTTATCCAATTGTCGCTCCGCAGACTGGCGACGTAAATAAGAAGTCAGGTAGCGCTTGTGTTGAATAACACCTCGGTGAAAATCGACCACATAAAGACAGCCATCCGGCCCCATGGATGCATTGACCGGACGGAAACGTTCATCGGAACTGGCAAGAAATTCCCGTTCTTTCCAAACCGCATCGGGATAGAGTTGATGAACATATTGATCAGATGCAGGAAATGGTTTTTCGGGAAGGAAAGCCCCCACGGTATTGGTTCCGGGAGACATCGAGAAAATCGCTCCCTCCCAATCTTTTCCGTATGCCCCATGACTGTGGACTGCCAAGCCACTGATTGTGGTTACACTGGCTACGCGACCATCTTCCAAGATTCGGCCCGGACGATAATTTCGATTCAAGGCGGTATTTGGACGAATTCCGAACACACGATTGGTCGGAGGTTTCACAGTGGAACCTTTGCTTGGCCACTGACGATCGTAAGTCGCCCAGTCCACTTCAAACCAATTGCTATTGGCATTAAAATATAAGCGTCCATAGGCATCGCTTCCCATTCCCCATTGTCCACGTCCTTTGGCAGGCATTTCAATTAGCTTTCCATTCCGCCAGGCTAATTTTCTTGATGACTTTGAATTGTACATCCAATTGTCCAATGCGAAGTGCAATGCATTCTCCGCATGTTCAATATTACTCTGGGCAGCAGTGGCAAAATCGAACAGTTTTTCCCGTTCATCACATCGCAAGTCTCCATCAGTATCCTTACAAAGCCAAAGACCCCCGGTTTCTACCACTAATACACCATCATCCACAAAAGCGATACAGCGCACATTAATCATGTCATCCACGAAAGGCGTGGCTTTGTCCATCACACCGTCCTGGTCGGTGTCTTCCAATACCATCACCCGGCTCATCCGTTCGTTTTCTCCGGTACCGTCCAGGTCCCTCATGTAAGTGCGTAGTTCACCAACCCACATCCTCCCTTGGTCGTCCCAGTCCACAAAGACCGGATCCTTGACCATGGGTTCAGAAGCAACCAATTCAACCTTGAAGCCCGGGGCCACTTTGAATTGAGCAAGAGATTCCGCCGGGGTAAAAACGGGAACTACATCGGGCGACCATTTTTTCCAGTTTAGAGATGAAATGAGATCTTTCTCACTCGCTTTGTCTCCATTTTGTGAAAATAGAGAAAGGGAAGAAAATGAGAAAACGATTAGAAAAATAATTCTTGGGAAATTCATACTAAATTAAAATAAACCGATCTTACAAAATGCCAACCCTTGAGTCTGCAAAGTATTAAAATTTTATATAAAGAAAAACAATCATTACAGATCGATCCACTTTCTTTCCTCCCATGATTGTATTCCCAATTCCGCCAGTTCGACGCCCTTCGCTCCCGATCTTAAATCGTAGGGAAAGGGTTCGTCCAAAGCGACATGGCGGAGAAAGAGTTCCCATTGAATTTTGAAAGCATTTTCATAGGTAGTCGCGTCTGGCATTTCAGACCAGCCTTCATAAAAGTTGATCGGTTGCTCAATATCCGGATTCCAGACCGGTTTAGGGGTAACTCCAATCCCTTGAGTCTGGCACCCACGCAGGTTGACCACTGCCGAACCTTTACTTCCGTCCACCTGCATCACAAAAAGATCGTCCCGGCGAACCCGCACGGTCCACGAACTGTTAAACTGACAAAGGATTCCGTTTTCCAGTTCCATGGTGGCATAGCAGGCATCATCCGCAGTGCATTGATAGGGATTACCCTGTTCATCAATCCGTTCACCAATGTGAGTGGCTCCCCGGCAGGAGATACTTTTGATCGATCCAAACACATTGTCCACCAGGTAGCGCCAGTGGCAAAGCATATCGATCATGATGCCCCCACCGTCTTCCTTTCGATAGTTCCAACTGGGACGCTGGGCAGGCTGATCCTCATCATGCCCGGTAAATACCCAGTATCCAAATTCTCCCCGGACGGACAGAATCTCTCCAAAGAATCCCTGATTGATCAGAGTCTTCAGCTTCCGAATCCCCGGTAACCATAGTTTATCCTGAACCGCTCCGTTTTTGACTCCCGCATCCTCGCATAGTTTGGCTAAGCGAAGAGCTTCCTCCGTGGTGACCGCGGTGGGTTTCTCACAGTAAACTGCTTTCCCCGCATTCGCGGCCATCTCGACAAAGCGGGAGCGGTGTAGGGTGGAACTGGCATCAAAGAAGATTTGATTATCTGCATCCGCAAGAGCCTTTTCGATATTGGTGGTCCAGCGACGTACACCCGTTTTTTCGGCCAGGGCTTTCAGTTTGTTCTCGTTTCGGCCGGTAAGAATGGGATCGACCGTAATCACTTCATCGGGGGAAACCTGAATGCCTCCCTGCTCACGGATGGCGCAGATCGACCGGATTAGGTGTTGATTGGTTCCCATGCGTCCGGTAACGCCGTTCATAATAATTCCAAGTTTATGTTCTTTCATAATAGATTAAGTGTAATGTAAATAGGATTGTTTGATCGCTTGTAAAAATTCCTGAGGTGGTTTTTCCCACCAACGGTTGGAGAAGACTTCGACTTCGATCATGCCTTTAAATCCGGAATCTTCTACCATTCCCCGGATACCTCGCAGATCAATACAGCCCTCCCCCATTAATCCACGGTCATTGAGTAAATCGGTGGTCGGAGTCATCCAATCGCAGACATGAAAGGAAAAGAGCCGATTAGCTTCTGCTGTGCGCCTGGTCTGAGCTTCCAAATCGGGGTCCCACCAGAGGTGATAAACATCATAGGCAATGCCGACCAACGGATGATTTAATTCATCACAAACATCATTGGCCGAAGCCAGGGAGTTGATCGCGGAACGATCATCCGCATACATCGGGTGCAGTGGCTCAATTGCCAGCTTAATTCCAAGTGATTCAGCCAGAGGCAATGTAGCCGCGATCCCATCCGTGATCTGCATACGCGATTCAACCAGGGATTGGCCGGGCACTGCCCCGCATACCAAAACCACAATGGGTGCACCCAAGGCGGCAGCATCCTCGATCGCTCGTTTATTATCCTCGATGGCATCAAGACGGGATTTCTCCTCGACGGCCGGATAAAATCCTCCACGGCAAAGGGAAACGACCTTCAAGCCGGCAGCCCGAATGGATTTACCGGCTTTCGATGGATCCCGACCCTCCAGCCATTGTCTCCAAACGGTAATTCCGGATACCCCCGCTTGGGCATAATGATCGACCGCTTCTTCCAGGTCCCAACCCTTGGTGGTAATGGTATGCACACATAGACGGGAAAAATCAGTAAGTGGATCGGCATTCATGATGGAAAAGAATAGAAGGGAATATTCATACGCTCGGCAATCCGTAGCGGGCGAATTAATGCCTCCTGCATCCGAGCTCGTTCGTTCCCAGCACGAAGATCAGGACATTCGGGATGGATCTCCGCAGAATCGATCACACCGAGCATTTGTAAAATCTCTGCGGTGCTGTGCTTATACCCGGCAGCACTTCCCTTGTCATCGAGGCGGAAGACCGAATCCTCCAGCGATTGAATGGCTTCGAATAACTTATATACCCGGGAATCAAAATCATCTTTCCTCCAGTATTTTTTGGCTGCACAAATGAGCGGGCATGCGGATACCCCAGCACCTATCAGCAAGGGTAATCCCATGCGGATGGCGGAGGCGATCCCGAAATCATCTCCGCTATGGGGAACGAAGTCCAATCCGAGGTCACGGCACATGGATGCCCAATATAGAAAGTGCGGTTCATCCAGAGTGGAAATTTTTCCACCGACAAATTTCTCATGACCTGCCAATTGGTGCAAAAGCCAGGGATCGAAGGGCGTGGCCCAGGGAACGAAAGCGGGTTCGAGAGCATGAACGAGTGCGGGTACTTCGATTTTTTCAGCAATTTCAAAGTAGGCATCTCTTCGTTTCTCGGGAGCCAAAGCATTCAGAGCCTGTGAGGTCATGATCATAACTTCACAAGGGCGGTGAGCCTGGGCAATTTCGAGATGTGAATGATAACAGGAGGCATCAAAAGCAGTAGGCGATGCCCCCACTGCCGTGACTCCACTTATAAAGGATGCATCGGGGTAAAGAGAGCGGAAGCGTGAGATTACTTCCTCGTAAAGCTCCTTGGATAGATTGAATACATAGCCGGTATCGGCATTCAGTACAAAAGTGATCTCCACCCCAAAGTGATCAGCGCATTTCATCATCCATTGAAGCATCCTTTCAAAACTGCCCCAATCCGGTTGGCCGTCCTTAAATGGAAGTAACGCGGCAACACAAAGGCGGGGATTGGACTGGTCATTCATTAGATCCTCTTCACGGGAATGTGCCCACACGGTTTCGCTCCATTGGGTATCGGGTTGAATTTCATCAGCTTTTTGAATCATATGTTCCATTCTATCAGTTATTCGGACATACCGTTAGGACAGAACTTGCATAATTAGCATTTTTCAGACATTTTATTAGTCTTTATTTGATGAATAAATTTCAACCCATCTTTTTGGAAAACCTACGAATTTCAATTCCAGGCTATTCCATCCTGAGAGTCGCCCATCATCGGCACACCCCCAAAAGCGACTTGGTTGAAGAACATGAACATACTTATTCCCAATTTCTTCTGTATTTAAGAGGTCAGGGAATTCAGACTTATAACGGTGAACCTATTGCAGTAAGACGGGGTGCTTTACTCTATTTTCCTCCAGGCACACGACATGGATTTATCAAATCTATGAAAAGCCCGCCGTTATCCCTGGTGATTAACTTTAAAGAAAATGGAGCTAAAAAATGGCGGGTAAAAAATAAGGTTTTATTACCTGTGACTCTTTCGGAGATAGAAAGTGTACTTAATCAGATGATCCAATCCGTGGATATCCATCAAGCTCATAGTATTGTAGCATCATCCCACATACTACAAATTTTCTCGGTACTATTCAATGTACTCGATGAGGGAAACATAAATAATAGAACGGTTTATCCAGTCACTGAAAAGGTGAGAAGATTGCTAAATGAATTACCGGTTATTCCCAAAGCACCGAATGAAATTGCTAATTTTTTGGGGGAAGATTTAAGTTCACTCAATCGGAAAGTCCGTCGCGAATCTGCCCTTAACCTTGGAATTCTCCTCGATGAAACCCGGCAGAAAAGATCGTACGAAGGATTAAAAAAAGAAAACCTGTCTATTGCCAAAATTGCCTGGGATTGTGGATTCGCGGATCCCAATTACTTTGCCCGGTGGTTTCGAAAAAAAGTCGGCCAATCTCCCCGTCAATGGAGGGAAGGAAATTCATAGAGTATAAAAAATAGCAGGCCGTCTTGAAAATAATCACAGAGGAGCATCTATTTTAATCTTGAAAGGAAAGTTTAATTAGATTCTTTTTTTTTGATGAAATTACTCGTATTATCGTTTTTTTGCTTTTCCACTTTATTGTCCTTTGTAAAGGCCGAACCTGAATCAAAGGAATTGTTTGGAGAGAAGTTTCCAAGCCTTGACCACCTGTCCACCGGAGAATGGTGGAAACGGGCAAGGCCCCCTGAGGTCCTCTCCAAAAAAGGGAAACCGCCCAAGAGAATAATTGAATTAAATGTTCCCCGTGATGAGGTGGTTGCCTTTGCCCTCTACACGCAAGATAGTGGAACCCTCAAATTGACCGGACAACTTTATCCTCTGATGCCGGATGAATCACGGGAAGTTCGTTTGGAAACCAAGCAGGGAAAACAGTGGAAGGAAATTTCGAAAGTCAAGATCACCTATCCCGGATGGAGTGCACACTTTCGGATTACAAACTGGGACTCTACAAAGGATATTCCTTACCGGGTTAGGCATGGTAAAAAAGCTTCTTTCGAAGGTTTGATAAGGAAAGATCCAGTTCACCAAGAAACAATTGTGGTCGGAAATCTATCCTGTAACTCAAGCCGCACCAAGGGACCCCGTCCTCAAATTATTGAAAACCTAAAGGCGATTAATCCCGACATGCTCTTCTTTGCCGGTGATCAAACCTATCACCATACTGAACACACCGCAGGCTGGATCGAATTTGGTCTACAGTTCAGGGATCTGATCAAAGACCGACCCACTGTCACCATCCCGGACGACCATGATGTGGGGCAGGCCAACCTATGGGGAGAAAGTGGTATTGTCGCCACTTCGCCCGCAGGAAACAGCGGTGGTTATTTTTATCCAATCCCTTATGTCAATATGGTGCAACGTCAGCAAACCTGGCACTTACCCGATCCGGTGGATCCTAAAAAGGTAAAAAGAGGGTTGGAAGTTTACTTTACCCGTTTACGAGTAGGTGGGATTGATTTTGCGATTTTGGAAGACCGTAAATTCAAAACCGGACCCGCAGGCAAGATACCTAAGATGGGCCCCCGCCCCGATCATATTAATGATCCCGCTTATAACCGGGATGCCGTTAACCTGGATGGCTTGGTCCTTTTGGGAGACCGACAGCTCAATTTTCTCTCCAACTGGAGTCAGGATTGGGAAGGTGCCCAAATGAAAGCAGCGCTTTCCGCCACGGCTTTCTGTGGTGCGGTTCACATTCATGGAAATCCGAACAGTCGCCTCCTCGCGGACCTTGACAGTAATGCCTGGCCCCAAAAAGGTCGAAACAAAGCTCTACATGAACTCAGGAAAGCCATGGCCACCCACCTATGTGGAGATCAGCATTTGGGAGTGGTCGTCCAACACGGAATTGACTCACACCGCGATGGTCCCTTTGCCTTTACCAGTCCGGCAATTGTCAACACAATATACGGTCGATGGTGGAAACCGGAGGATGAAAAACCCGGCCCCCGCCCCATTCCGAATTCTCCTCTCCCCTGGACCGGAGATTTTGAGGACGGTTTGGGCAACAAAATTACCATGCATGCCTATGCCAACCCCGAAGACCGAAAAAATGAATTAAAAAGAGCGGATGGTTTTGGTGTCGCCCGGTTCCACAAAAAGAACCGCACCATCACTTTTGAATGTTGGCCCCGCTTCTCCAAAGTGTCCGATGGAGATAAAGTCCAGTTTCCCGGTTGGCCGCTTACTTTTAAAATGACTCAGAATGACGGCAGAAAAGTAAAAGGCTGGTTGCCCAAGCTTACATTTACTAAGCCAAATCCGGTGGTTCAGGTGATCGAGGATAAAACTAAGGAGATTCTCTATACTGTGCGCGTTCAAGGTAAGAACTTCCAACCAAAGGTATACTCTACAGGCAAGCACACAATTAAGGCCGGTTTGAACACACCTCAGAAAGTCATTTCAAAAGACCTACTACCACAAAAAGACCGCAAAAAAGCGGGCAGTTTAAAGGCTTCTATATAAGTTATTTTTTTCCGTGACCGGAATCTAATCTCCTTGATTTGGCCGCAAGGAGTTCCTTCTTGTTCCTGGATTTCAAAAAGGCAATGAGATCCCTCAAATCTAATGGAGCCAAGGTCAAGCCCAAGGGGGGCATTGCTGAAATGGGGGGAGAAATGGTGGAGATATCTTCTTGTTTGAGTTGAGTTTCTTTTCCGTCGGGGGATACGAGAACCAATGTTGCATTGTCTTCGGACTCTTCTGCGATTCTACCCACTAAAGTAATTCCGTCTTTGGTGGAAACTGTAGAAAGTCCATAACCCGGAGTGATTTCCGCACTTGGATTAACCAGGGATTCAAGTAATTTATCGGAACTCAGTCGATCCCCCACCAAAGATAATGGAGGCCCCTGCACACCGCCCTCTTTATCAATTTGGTGACATTGCATACAGGCACCCTGATTCCTAAAGACCTTATCTCCCCGCAAGCTATCTCCACCATAAAGGCTGAGAACATGGATTCGAGCGGGTTCACCTGCCGCGTAAGTAGCGGCCACCTTTTTAGATTCTGCGTGGTCGTTTTTCGAAAGGAACAAATATAAGTCCAGCCACAATTCTGGACGTAGTTCCAACTCCCTCTTTTGCCAAAGCTCGATCATTGTATCCGGTTTTTTTAAAACATATCGGTTTAAAACTTGGCGAGCCACCAATAGTGTGTCTTTTTCAATCGCCTTCATGGATAGCTCGTCCATATCGGGAAGGTTTCGGTTTAGGCAAAGCTCAAATGCTGTTGCCCGTACTTCTTCACTTTCATCGGTAAGTAAAGACTTGAGAAGTTTATTGTCTTGCTCGCTCTCTAATTCGCCCAGACTTCGTAAGTTGGCTACCCGAACCTGAGGGTCAAGTTGTTCATCCTCAATTTGTTTCCTCAGGATTTCAGCATCAATGGACAGGCCGGCTTTTTGGGCAAGGTTTGTGGCCAGTGAAAGAAGTTCGGGATCGCTTTCTTCGAGTAGAAAAGATCTTAAATCTTCACCGAGTACCTGGGTCAGGTTACTCATCGAGGAAGAAATTGCTGGCATTGGCCGGTAGTGACCGAGGACTGGATCAGTATCTAATTTCATCCCCCACCTCATTAAAGCCTGGAGTGCAAAAGAACGAATTTCCTTGTCAATTTTGGGATTCGAACAAAACCCGAGGAGTCTTCGGGCCGATTCATCTGTGCCTAATCTAAAGTTTGCGGCCACAATTCGATATTGAATATAAAATGAATACTCACTCGGATCGATCAATGCCAATTTTTTCCCTGCTAAACCATCCAGCGCAACAGTATCATAAACTGCCCGTATTGCCTCGATACGAACGGGAGTACTAGTGTCCTCCAAAAAAGTCATCAGTCCGGCATTAGCAGTTCGGCGGAGGAGAATAACCGCGGTCAATCGTTGTTCTTCCGATTTTGATCCAGCGAGTGCGATAAGCTGTTCGGGAGACGCGATTCGATCCAGAGCGGAAATAAAAGAATGCCTGAGAACAGGGTCGAAATCAGCCCCTTTGTTTTGTTCAACCGAGTGGAGAAGTGCCGAAACTAATACCGGGTCCGATTTGCTGCCTATTCGGCCCAGGGAAAGTGCTGCGAGAGAAGCCACCCGGGGGGAGGGATCTTTCAAAAGTTCCAGAAGAGAACTCCCCAACTTCAGCAAGTTAGAACTCCCGGCCACCCTCGCCGCATTGGCACGAATTTCAATCTCCTTATTTTCGAGCATTTTCAAAATAAGAGGTGTGACAGATTCGGAGTACCCATTTCTTGCCAATTGACCCAGTCCCCAAATCGAATGAAGTTTAGCCAATAAGGAAAATTCTTTATCTCCCAAAATTTCGTTCAATTTCGCAACCGCAACTTCTCCTTTTTCAACCATGGCAAATTGGGCAGATTGACGAATCCTCTGATCTGCATGATCAAGAAGACCAGACAGTTCCGGTAATGAACGATGACTAAAACCATCCGACATTAACTGGGCAACTGCTTTTCCTACTCTTTTAAGTTCTTTGTCCTTAGGACGAATCACTTGAACAGAACCGTTTTTATTGACCGACCAGCCTCCCCCATAATCAGCAAAATACAAATTTCCATCATAGCCTTGAGCCACATCTGATATCCCAACATTATCAACCAATGTTTTACTCGAAGCCAATTTAAACCCGGCTCCTTTTTCTTTTAATTTTGCAATCCACACCTTGCACCTAGAGGGCGAACCCTTGTAGTCGGTCATTAAAAAGCTGTTTTTTACATCTGAAGGTAAAGTTTCTCCCGTAACCCAAGTCACTCCCGATGGACCATTACCAAGATGGCCAACCGGAGAATATATCCACTGGGGCTGATCTTTAGAAAAAGTTTCAAACATTTCCTCCCCAACCCAAACCGATTTGCTGATATGAAAATCTCCCCAGTCCAAGTCTTTCACATATTGATGAGCTGACTGATGGGACATATCCCACCCGGAGTCCGAATTTTCCAAGACATAAACAATTCTGGATTTATCTCCAATATCACCATTGTTATCAAAGGTGAAAAGATTGCCATGATTATCGAAGGCGAGCTCCTGTGGATTTCTTAGCCCATGTGCCAACACCTCAAAATTAGTGCCATTCGACTCGCATCGGAAAACGGCTCCACGACCCGGAGCCGATTGAACTTCGCCCTGATCATCTACCACATGATAACCTCGATCTCCCACGCTAAAATATAACCGACCATCAGGACCTCGAATAATACCGTGCAGGTCATGCCCAGTAAAAGAAATCCGCACCCCGAAACCATTGACCAATTTTTCATTCGTGTCCGCAATGCCATCCTCATTTGGATCAGTTAATTTCCTGAGTGCTGGAATACAGGTAAAGTATAGAGCATCTGACTCGGCTAATATTGAAAATCCAATTCCATCCAGAGTTTCATTAAAATCATCGGAATAAACCGTTCTTTCATCCGCTACTCCGTTTCCATCTCTGTCTTGTAATCGAAGAATACGTTCCGGCACACTGGTGTACCATTCCATGGGAATTTTATCCGAGAAATCCTGGTATAACTTCATGCGATCCTCGAGAGTTTTGGACTGAAAATCTCGAGCGATCATATATCGGGCACCTCTAAGATCTTGTACACCAAATTTAAACCGATTGGCCTCGGCCACAAAAACCCGTCCTTTAGGGTCAATATCTAAACTTGCCGGATTTTCGACATGAGGGTAACTCGCCCAAGTGTAGCCTTCATATCCGGAGTGTATAATCGTACCTCGGAAAGGGGATGCTTTGTTCGAAAGTTGTGGCAATTGTGCAGTCGGAGTGAGTACAGGCGAAGCCAGCAGCAGATTAGTAAAGATACTGTAAAATAAAATTATTCGAATAAGCATAAATCAGATTAAATTAAACATAATATGTTATTAAAAATCAACAAGAGAACACGGACTATTTGTTAACTAAATGTAAAAGTTTCGTCATGACCTTAGAAATTTTCTCTCTCCATTCGAATTTTGATTATAAAATAAAAGTATGTAATTTCATATTAAAAAAACAAGATTACAGATTGATGATTTATTATATCTGGCATACTATCATAAGCAAGGAGTAGAAAGAAATGTTCAACTGCTCTGAATAACACATTATCGAAACTTTTTTTCACCCATTATTCAAATGACAGAAAATCCTTATTTTTCTTATGCAGAAGCTTTTGAAAGAATAACAACAGAGGGAAAAAACTTACCTCTTGGAGGAATTCCTTCGGCGAAGAGGAAAAAACCTACTGAAGGGTCACCGGTCGTTTTGATTATGTCTCCCCATCCAGATGATGAATGTATTATTGGAGGGTTCCCCCTTCGTTTAATGCAGGAAACGGGTGTCCATGTGGTCAATGTCGCAGTCACACTGGGCAGCAATCCAGAACGTAAGGAGGAAAGACTCAACGAACTGAAAGAAGCTTGCGATTGGATTGGGTTTGAACTTCAGGAAACTCAACCCAAGGGCCTCGATAAAATTAACCTCGCGAGTCGAAAAGAAAATCCAACCGAGTGGGCGGAAGCAGTTAAAACCATCGTTGAGATTATAAAAAAATGGAACCCGCAGGCAATTTTCTTTCCCCATGCAAGTGACTGGAATCTAACTCACATAGGAGTCCATCAACTAACTTTGGATGCACTCTCTTGCCTGCCCACAATCAAAACTATCCTGGTCGAGACTGAATATTGGGGACAGATGAAAAACCCGAATATAATGGTGGAAATTTCGACTGTTCAATTATCAATGCTTCTATCCGCACTCTCCCATCATCGAGGAGAATTAATTCGCAATCCTTTTCACCTAAGACTCCCCTCATGGATGCAGGACAATGTTAGGCTTGGAGCAGAGGTTGTTGGTGGACAGGGCGGACACTCCCCCTCTTTTTCTTTTGCCACCCTTTATCGCGTGAATCAATGGAACCAAGGGAAAATGAGTCCTGCTTGGCTCGGTGGCAAATTGCTGGCCAGTGAAGAGAATAGTAAAGAGATACTATTTTCGAAGTAATCGGATTAACTAAATCGGAAAAGGTTTCCTCTCCCTCCTCCGGGCATTTGTCGCTGGACACTTAGCACTCCGACTTGATTTCCTTCAAAAAGGAATCAATTGATGTGTTACTCTTAAAAATTACTCTTCGGGCAGTCCAACCGCTTTTTCGTTCAGTGCCGAACTTCGACTTGTTCAACAAACTATTCGGGTCCTAGGCGGGAAAGGATTTGGTCGAGAATATGATCGGGGCATTGATCCACAGATATAGACAAAGCTTCACCCGGTTCCGGTTCCTCCAGGGTGTCCAATTGACTACGGAGTAAACTGGCGGGCATAAAATGATTTTCTCTCATGCGCATCCGCTCAGTCAGAATCGATTCCGAAGCATGTAAATAAATGAGCTGTACCCTCCTTCTCTCTACTCCGAGAATTTGTCTCCCGCTCTTTGTAAGGGCGGAACAACTTACCACTACTCGATCTCCCCGGGAAAGATATTGATCAGCCGCTATCCGAATATCTTCAAGCCACGGAATACGGTCCCCTTCGCTTAAAGACTCACCATTCGCCATCTTCTTCTGATTCGCAGTTGAATGAAAATCGTCCCCTTCGAGAAAATCAGTTCCCAATTCCTTCGCCAACATCTGCCCTAATGTGCTTTTCCCCGAACCGCAAACTCCCATAATAATAAAGATCATAACTCGTATTCAGTTAAAATTTCCACTAGAACTCCTACAGGTAAACGGTAGTCACTTGCGTGTTAGACCATAGGGAAAATCCGTGAACCAATCAGACAGACTATTAATCCGGTCACCGCCATGATAATTCCCATCACTGTATTTGTTTTCAGCATTTCCGACTCCGTCATTCCGCTCATTTTACTAATTACCCAGAATCCAGAATCGTTCATCCAACTGATCGGCTTGGAACCGCACCCAATCGCGATGGCAATGTAAACCGGATGATAAGTAAGTACAGAAGCAGCTGCAATGGGAGCGACCACACCGACCGCGGTAATCATCGCCACAGTGGAAGACCCTTGGGCGGTCCGCACGATCATGCAGATCAAAAACCCGACAATCATTAATCCGGACTCCGTCGCGGGGAGAGAATTTTCGATACTTCCTGCAATCCCGGTTTGACGGAGAACATGACCGAATGCACCACCCGCACAGGTAATCAACACAATTACCCCCGCATCTGCAATAGCTCCCTGAATCGATTGGGCAACGCTTTCCTTGGTGCTCCCGGGTCGTCTGGCCAAAAGAACAATTGAAAAAACTGCGGCCACGGTTAAGGCAATATCCTTGTTTCCAAGAACCCGAACGAGGGGTTCGATCGTGAGCATCCAGGCGGGTTGAACCTCCATGTTAGCGAACAGCAAACTGAAAACAGTTCCTCCAGCAAGTAAGAAAAGAGGAATTAGAATGGGCAGAACCGAACTTAGTAAACCCGGTAATTCCTCTGCTTTACGATCCATCATTGCTTTTAATTGAGCCTTGGTCAAATCCGCTGATTCGCGTAATGGGATGATAATCCGGGTACTGATAAACCGGGCCCAGACATAGCCCGATGCAGTGGTAAACACGCCCACAATTGTACCGCATATAATTGCCAGACCAATATCCACTCCCAATTCGTAGGCAACAAACAAAGGCCCGGGCGTAGGGGGGACTAATGAATGTGCCATCGTGCCACCGGCAATGATTGTCAGTATGTACAGCAGGTAATTACGGCCCGTTTTTAAATGCATGGCTTTCCCCAAAGGCATCATCAAATAGAAAACGGTTTCAAAAAAGACCGGAATTCCAAGGGTGAATCCACTGGCGATAAAGGCAACCGGGGCATTCTTCTCTCCAAGCAAATTACGGATTCCCAAAACGATTCGTTCTGCGGCCCCACTTCTCATCAGGCACTGCCCCACAATTGCCGCCATCGCAATCATAATTCCGATTTTCAGACAGGTACTTCCAAATCCGGAACCCACCCGCTGAGCAATGTTACGGGATGAAATGGAACGGGCCTCATTGATTTGAGTATGATGAATTATCCGGTCTTTAATTTCAGGTAAAACTTCGGAGGAAATCTCCCCGTAACGAACCCCCAGTTCTTTTTCGAGTGTTTTTTCCTCCTCACTCAGATTTGATGAAGGAAGTAAAGTGAGTACCCCCACGGAAATTTCCTCTAGTTTTCCATCGGATTCATTCGGGCGAAGTAAGAAAATAGACCCTGAAATAATTTTCTGGTTTTTAGAAGCCTTTAATGCCACACGATCACTGACCACATCCGTGATTCGGACCGCTTCTGACTTGAGGCAATGATGATAGACCGCTTCCTTTTCGGTGAAGGCAGCCACAATCAAAGAACCCAGGATCAAAGCGAGAAACGCATGAAGCCTAAAAATTAAAATACTGCCGACCACAATCACCATGCCGATCAGCAATAAAAGAATCGGACTCATGGTTGCAGAATTACTTTCATCAATCCGGGTTCGCGTTGATACAGTCGTTCAAACCACGAGGGTCCTTCCTCAAGGGAAACGGTTGCACTGATCAACGGGTCCACCTGAATCGAACCGTTGGACATCAATTCTATACATTGGGGATATTCCCCCGCGGAGGCACAGGTCCCCAAAAGGGAAAGTTCGCGGGTGACCACCGCTTGTAGTGGAAGATCAACTTCGGGGGCGAGATTACCAACCAAAACAACTGAGCCACCTTTTCTCACTGTATTGATCGCAGTCTGAACTGTGGGAGTCGCACCGACCACTTCAAAAGAGGAGACAACCCCCCGGCCCTGTGTCTGGGCAAGAATTTCTTCCTCCACATCCTTATCCTTGGAATTAATGGTATCAGTCGCTCCCAGCCTGCGGGCAAGCTCCAGACGGTCCTCATCAATATCCACCGCAATTACCTTCTGACATCCTGCCGCTCGGAGGGCCTGGACAACAAGCAATCCAATCATGCCCGCACCCACAACCAAACAAGTATCTGACGGAGCAATCGTAATCCGTCCCACCGCATGAACCGCAACTGAAACGGCCTCAATCATTGCCGCATGTTCGAAAGGAAATCCGGTTGGCAATTGATATAAAATATGGGCTGGTGCGGTTACAAACTCGGCAAATGCTCCGTGCCTGCGGTACTCCCCACAAGACACTCCCAGTACCATCCGGTGGTCACAAAGATTAACCTGCCCTTTTTTGCAGTAGTCACATTCTCCGCAATAAACGGTGGAATCAAAGGTGACCCTGTCCCCAATTGCAAAACCGGTAACGCCGGACCCGCAGGACTCAATTATTCCGGCTGCTTCGTGCCCCATAATGAGCGGGGGAATACGCCGACCACTGCTTCCGTCAAAGCCATGCACATCGCTTCCACAAATCCCGCATGCCTTCACCCGGATCAACACCTCATTCTCACCATGCTCCGGTATCGGGCTGTCCTGAATTTCAAGCCTCTTGGGTGCGGTGAGCATCATGGATTTCATAAACTACTTTGCAAATTGGAAATGTTAGAATCCGGTCCCCTTAGTCGATGTCTTAATTCTCATCAGGTACATATCTGCGGTCATGTAAAGGGTGGAACCATCATCTCCAAATGCACAATTGGCGGTGCGTTGGCCAGTAAGAATAGTACCCAGATGTTTGCCCTCGGGGGAAAATACTAAAACTCCTCCGGGTCCGGTCGCCCATATATTTCCATCCACATCCACTTTCATACCATCATTCCCGCCCTGACGGTCGGGATGCTTTTTTCGGTATTGAGTAGAATCGAAGAAAATTTCCCCCTTTTTCGCCATTCCATTTTCTTTCAGTTCATAGGACATCCAAATCGGACGAGGACCGTGGGAATTGGCCACATACAAAGTTTTTTCATCCGGGGACAAAGTGATTCCATTGGGTCGTTCAAGATCTTTTCCAACCAATGCAACTTTCCCGTTTTTACGAAGAATATAAACTCCCTGGAAATCAATTTCACGCTTGGGATCCTTTTCTTTTTGCACCAATCCATAGGGTGGATCGGTAAAATAGAGTTCCCCTTTTTGATTGTACGCGAGATCATTGGGGCTGTTGAAACGTTTCCCTTTATACTTTCCGGCCAAAGTTTCAAAAACTGGCAGGGGAGAATTAGTCGACGCAGTCATGCGGGCGATCCGGCGGTCTCCGTGCTGGCATATGATCAAATTGCCCTTTTCATCCAGAGTAAGACCATTGGAACCCGATTCCCCCGCCCGTGATTTATTCGGAGTGTATCCAGAAGGATCAAGGTACACACTCGCCCCCTCTCCTTCCTTCCATTTATAAATCTTATTGGCGGGCACATCGGAATAAAGAAGAAAATCACCTTTTGAAACCCACACTGGTCCTTCCGACCAGACATATCCCTCGGCAAGAATTTCAATTTTCGCATCCTTTGAAATAAGTTGATTAAAGGAGGGATCCAAGCGTTCAATCGATCCAGTGGTGCGATAGTTTTGAGCCCCAAGAATCGAGCTACTGGTACTGAATAATGAACATAGACTGAAGATGATTGAATTTTTCATGGTAGAATAGTGATTCATTTCTCAACGCCATTCCGCTGCCCAGTCATGGGTGTGAACCTGACTTTCAATATGCCATTCACGGAGTTGATCCAAAAGTTTTTGCTTCACTCCACTTGCGGCAGGTTCATCCCACAAATTCACCACCTCATCTGGGTCATCTTTCAAGTTAAACAACTGACCACATTTCATATGAAGGAAATGAACTAATTTCCATTCTTCATTTCGAATCATACTCATAAATTCTGTTTCCGTTAAGATACCATCTTTGATCTGCTCCGCATAAACATACTCACGGGGCGTCCAGTCTTTTCCCTGAATTGCGGGTAAAATAGACTGTGCCTCGAAAGTGTGCGGAACCTCAATCCCGGCCATCTCGAGTATAGCTGGCCCGATATCCATATGCTGACAAAGACCTTCAATGGAACGCCCGCCCTTATAAATATTAGGTGCCCACACCACCATGGGCACACGGGTGACCAGGTCGTACATTGTCCATTTCTGACTGTGTCCGTGATCAGTCAGGCAGTCTCCATGATCCGAAGTGAATATAACAATCCCATTTTCCAGATAGCCCTGCCTTTCAAGAGTCGTTAAAATTTCCCCAACCTTCTCATCAATCATACTCACATTCGCGAGATAATGGGCCCGTTGACGGTGCCGCTGCTCGCGACTGGGTTCAAGATCCAGCACAACCGAGTCATGATCGACTTCATTATTATGTTGCCGCAGGCCCTTCAGAGGCTCCGGAAGGCCGTCCAACTCCTCCTGACTCACCTCCATTAAAGGCAGGTCTTTTTTCAGATAAGGTTCGCTGAAACGCTTGGTCGGATCATAAGGCGGATGTGGTCCAGGAAATCCGATCTGTAAAAAAAGAGGTTCTGTTTTGGGGTAGCTATTCAACCACCACGTGGCCGTATCCCCCACAAACATATCGGGGTGCATATCCTCGGGTAGCTCCCAGTCAAATGCTCCCAATGCATCTTTGTAATCTGCTCTTTTTCGATACGATTCACGCTGTTGCTTTACCAATCCACGTGCTTTTAATGCTTTATCCCACTCATCAAAAAAATAGCGCTCCTCCAGGTAACGGTCCTTGTTCTCCACCACATAACGCTCATGAAATCCCAAGGGCGTGTGATAGGGGTAGCTGTGCATCTTACCCACATTGACGCAGCGGTAACCGGTGTCCGACAATTTCTCAATCCACGAACGCTTCCAGGAGTCCGCATTTTTAAAGATACCAGTAGTGTGCGGATAATATCCAGTAAATAGACTGGCTCGGGCGGGGGCACAGGAGGCGGCAGTAATAAAGCAATTATCAAAAGATACCCCCTCATTCACAAGTCGGTCCATATGCGGAGTGTCCATGTGATCATTACCCAAGGCGGCAATCGTATCAAAGCGTTGCTGATCCGTAATAATAAATATGATATTGGGCCGAGTAGTCATAACAGGATTATCGTAATTAATAAGGGTAATGGAAATATATGTCGGTTTGCACACATTTTCTTACAAAATTCCTAATTATCTTTTTATAAAGACAATACAAAAGAGGAAACGAAACCCTCTTGTATCATAATAACACCCTTACAGAGCTTACTCTGCCTTGTACTCGAAAGTGGATAGAATGACCGGATCCGGATACTTGACTAAATTAGAAGATACACAGGTGGACTTGAAGGGTAACTTAAAATCATCAAAGAGTGAAGCACCACGCTGAACTTGTTTAGGGGAGAGTCGACTGGCGAGCGAGCAATGGGGATCCCACTGAGCAGTCCGGTAAAATTTATTCATTGATGAAAACCCGGCATTCTCATCATGTAAACTGTGAAGTTTAGTTAGTGGTTTTGATTTTTCCGGGGAAAGAAAGAGTACGCCCCGGTCCTCAAAAAAAGCCAGATTTTCAAAATTGATCTCAAATCTTTTTTGGCCTTCCAAAAATCCCCAATCAACTTTCTTTGGGCCGCTAATTTCTCCATAAACCAAAGTTAAATGAGGAGTGAATTTTTTTTCAAATGCACGGCAGGGAATCTTATTTTCCGATATTTTTTTCCACATATCTTGAATAGTGGCATTTGTAATGTCGTCAAAGTGGACTTCAAGGGAATAAGGCATAATGGTAGAGTATAATATTTAGAAATGTAAGTGTACGAGCTTTATCTAAAAGTGCGATCAGTTGCAACGATTCTAATTTCACCCAATCAGTTCATTACAGATCGGTTAATTATTGTTTAAATCACTACAATTCGAATTCAACTCCTAACCCGAAATGAAAGAAATCTTTTAGCCCCTGATCCCCTGCTAAGTTAAGATCACGATCAATGGCCCAACTTTGGTTGATATGACCAATAAGGGAGAAGTTTTCGGTGATTAACTTTCCAACGCCCAAGTTTACCGAAAAGAAATTCATTCCGTTATGCCCGTCCGATACATATCCCTCGTTCCAGCCAAAAATGCCAGACAACGAACATTCGAACTCGTCACTTGGATTAAAAAGCTTAGTGTTTGACCATTCAAAAAAGGTTCCCTCGGCATCCATTGAGTAATAGGCATCCAATGAAGTTTCAAAAGCAAAAGGCAACTCCCCGTAACTGATGCCTGCAGACCATTCATCATCTGATTCATTATCCTTGGCAAAAACTAAATGGGTATATCCTGCATAGAATTGAAAGCCATTAATTTCCTGAGTAAAAGCGAGGTTATATTGCACCTCGTCATACTGGTGGTTAGAAGATCTCCCATACCAGACTCCACCCGAGAAATGATCATACCCTACCTCCAGTGAGCCTGCCCAAAGGGATTTACCATTTAAGGCGTCCCGTCCTTCAGAGAAGTAAAGGCTCTCCCAACCGGTGTGCGCATGGGCTTCAAAGGATTGATGAGCGTGAATTTTCTCAAAGGGTTTACTGGTCTCCGATTCGTGGGCATGACACAAAAAACGAGAGGCGAGTAGAATCAAAACGGGAATGGAATAACAAATTTTCAGGAACTTCTTAAACAAAGCAAACGGTTAACCCGCAAGTAAAAAAGGAATAACCCCCCAATCACTTACCTGATCACCAATCAAAAATAATAATGAATTTCGGCTTCTCAGCTCCAGTCCACCCAACGAAAGAAGATAAAAGAAATTAAGGAGAAGATTTTTTGATATTGTAAACTAATTTAATGCCTGAACAGAATCGAATTTACTTTGCGATTCCAAACCATTCCTTGCTCGATCCTCCGTGCATAAAAAGGCGATCCTCCGCACTTGCTAAAATCATTCCAACCATAGCATTCCCGATTGAGGAATACCCTAGGTACTGGTCTCCTCCAATATTTCTCTTCCCGCCAAAAAAAGCAGCTCCCCCCTCGGGTAGGCGACTCAGTTCAAGATACGGCAACCAGGTCTTCATTACGTCGCTGTGCTCTGTTGAAGCCCCCATTTTAATACCGGAAAATCCATAAATTAAACCGATCGAAGACATCGCATGTGCATGGCGCATTCTTCCATTTAAACGGACCAGCGCATCCGCTAAGGATTGAGCAAATTCCACTTCCCGGTCTGCAACAATGAGTGCGGTGACCATCGCACCAGTTCTAGCCGCAATATCCGGACTCCACCGAGCTCGTGAGGAATAGCCCAAAGCACCAGTCTTAGGGTCAACAGACTTCTTCACCTCGGAAAAAGAATCACGCCATGATTTTTCATTAATTGGATATCCACACTTTTCAGCCAGAGCCCAGGCCAAATGTGCCTGAACATTGATTACAATCAAGCCACCGCCGCTGTAAGGAATCGAGTAATGGTGACCCATTGTCCCCTTCTCGGTCACTCTCTTGGCAAGCAAATCACAGCATTTCTTGAGCGCGCTGAAATAAGTTTTATCACCAGTGGCTAATTGATATTCCGCAAGAAAGATTCCGTTGGAAGCAGTCTGCCAATTTTTGGGTCCTTTCTTAGGATCATTTAAATCGATCAAATCAATGCTAGCCTTCTTTACAAACTCGATCCCTTTCTTGACCGAGGACAGATGAGAGGGGTCATTATTTGCCAAGAGCACCAATCCGCAAAATGCGGTGGTATAAACATCCGCATCTCCGCCCACCCCCGGTTGCCAACGGCCCGATTTTTGCTGAATCTTAGCCAGGTGATTTGAAATATCTGCTAGAAACTTTTTTCTTTTGGGACAGGAAATTGGAGCTGTCAGCGAGAAAGACTGACTGAAAGGTAGCTTAACAGGTAAGGTAATTAACTCGGAGCCTCTTCGAACCTGAAGAGATAAAAGTGGGTTGGGTAAGCAAGAATTGAGATTCAAACTTACACCCAAAAGGGCCTGTGGTCCTTCTAGTCCAGTGTCAGTTTTTTTTGAAAACGGCTTGGGAAACTTTCCCGCGATCCGTACCAATCGATCACCAACTAAAAGTCCCCCTCTCTCCGCAGTCCCACCCTTACCCACATCCATGATAAGGATTTCTTTATCCCCATCTTTCAATCGACCGGTTGCCTCCAGTACTCCTAACGGAAAATCATGATGATCTCCGTTTTTACTGTTGATCAACTTCGGTCGATAAACTGACTGACCGCAAAGAAAAGCAGAAGCGAAAAGGCAAATGGCGAAGCAAGATACAAAAACATGCATTCGCTCATTTTTTGGGTTCAGGCCTCCGTGGCAAGAGAATACAAGACTAATTAAAAACTCTGCTTAACCAAGCTTCGAGAAAACCGCGGATAAAGTATCCTTGGCATCGCCGAATAACATGTTGGTGTTATCCTTAAAATAAAGAGGGTTCTCCACCCCGGAATAACCCGCAGCCATACTTCTTTTCAACGCAACGACCGATTTGGCATTCCAAGCCTCGATCACAGGCATCCCGGCAATCGGACTAGACGAATCCTCGAGGGCGGAAGGATTAACAATATCATTTGCACCGACTACTAATAAAACATCCACCTCGGGCAGGTCTTCATTGATCTCGTCCATTTCAAATACGATATCATAGGGTACATTAGCTTCAGCAAGCAAAACATTCATGTGCCCGGGCAGTCGACCAGCCACCGGGTGAATCGCAAAACGAACATTCACATCCTGCCCTCTCAGTGTCTCAGTAATATCTTTGACCACATGCTGAGCCTGAGCCACCGCCATTCCATATCCTGGCACGATCATGACTTCCTTCGCTTCTTTTAATTCCTCCGCCACCTCGTCCGCAGTGGTCTCGGTAATCGATCCTTTAATCTCCGATGCGGTAGCGGCACTGCCTCCGGCAGTTCCAAATCCTCCGAAAATTACATTTGCCAAACTCCGATTCATCGCCTTGCACATAATATAGCTGAGAATTGCTCCGCTACTTCCAACCAATGCCCCAGTAATAATAAGCAAATCATTTTTGAGCATGAATCCAGCCGCTGCTGCCGCCCATCCAGAATAACTATTCAACATCGAAACGACCACGGGCATATCCGCCCCACCAATTGCCACGATTAGATGGACACCAAGGACGAAAGAAATCCCCATGACAATTAATAGGCTGATCAACGCCTGATCGTGTCCCTGGTCGATAAACTGAGCACCCAGCCAAATAGAGGCACCAAGCATACCCAAGTTGAGCAGGTGACGACCGGGTAAAAGCATGGGCTTACCACTCAAGGATCCCCGCAACTTTCCAAAAGCAACCACAGATCCCGTAAAAGTAACTCCTCCAATAAACACGCCCAGTAAAATTTCAATCTCATGAATCAATTTATTGGTTCCAGTGAGCTCAATATCGCTCGGATCAATAAAACTAACTACGCCCACCAGAACCGCAGCCAAACCGACAAAGCTATGTAAAATGGCAACGAGTTCGGGCATTGAGGTCATCTCCACTCTCTTCGCAAGAACAGCACCGATCACTGCCCCACCAAGCATTAGGGGAATCAATAGTTTAAAATTTTCCACCTCGCCACTGGCAAATGTAGCTAAGATTGCCAGGGCCATACCAAGAATGCCATAGATATTTCCTTTTCGGGCGGTTTCCTGTTTGGACAACCCACCCAAGCTCAGGATGAAAAACAAACCCGAGACGAGATAAGCCATAGTGATCAGTCCTTCTGTCATTCCTTACGAAACATTTTCAACATTCGATGGGTCACCAAAAACCCACCGGCGATGTTAATCGTAGCCAAAAAGATCGCCACCCCTGCAATCCATGGATTGGAGCCGGACACGAAAAGCATTCCACCTATCACAATAATTCCACTTATCGCATTGGTTACACTCATTAAAGGAGTGTGTAAGGAGGGGCTCACATTCCAAACCACCATGTATCCTACGAAACACGACAGCACAAATACGGTTAGCTGATCAAGAAATTCACTTTCACCTTTCCAGCCCAAGGCCAGCAGAAGCACGCAGAGTCCGCCCAGCATTACTCCGGGAGAAAAGATCGATTTTTTTTCTACGATTGGCTTCACGACCGATGGTCCTTTTGGGCTTTGAACATGCACACTGACCTCCACTTTGGGTGGAGGCCAGGATATTTCACCTTCATCCAAAACCAGGGCACCACGAATAATTTCGTCTTCCAGATTAATAGTAAAATTCTCTGTATTTCCCAGTAAATTAACTAGTTTCACGAGGTTATTGCCATATAGACGGCTGGATTGTGATGCCAATCGCGAGGGTAGATCGGAGTAACCCAAAATAGTCACTCCATGGACAATCTTCGATTCTCCGGGCTCCGTCAGTTCGCAGTTTCCTCCTCCCTCCGCGGCCAGGTCCACAATGACTGAACCGTGCTTCATACTCTTGACCATGTCCCCGGTGATCAATACCGGAGATTTTTTTCCGGGAATCATCGCAGTGGTGATAATAATATCCACCTCTTCGGCCTGCTCGGCAAACAGCTTCATTTCCGCGTCGATAAATTCTTTGCTCATCACCTTGGCATAGCCACCCGAACCGGCACCCTCCTCCTCAAAATCAAGCATCAGGAATTCACCCCCTAGACTCTTCACTTCTTCCTTCACCGCGGGACGAGTATCAAAGGCCCGAACGATTGCACCCATATTACGAGCCGCTCCAATTGCAGCCAATCCCGCAACCCCGGCTCCAATTACCAACACCTTGGCCGGTGGAACCTTACCCGCCGCTGTAATCTGACCGGTGAAAAAACGACCAAACGCATGGGAAGCCTCGACCACCGCACGATATCCGGCCACATTGGCCATCGAACTGAGCGCGTCCATCGATTGTGCCCTCGAAATCCGGGGCACGCAATCCATCGCTAACCAATTAACCTTTCGTGCCCCCAGCGATTGGAGTAATTTCTCATTACGGGCAGGATAGGCAAAACTGATCAAAGTTGCTCCTTCTTTAAACAAGGTAACTTCTTCATCGGTAGGAGGATTAATCTTGAGAAGCAAGTCTGCTTCACCCCACAACGGGGAAGAGTCATCAATAAGAACAGCCCCCGCTTCTTCATAGAGTTCATCAGTAAAATTAGCCTGTTGTCCTGCACCTGATTGAACTGTGACCTGATAACCAAGCGTCATCAATGAAGCTACATTTCCCGGACTGATTGCTACCCGTTTTTCAGTCGGAAGGGATTCTTTGGGCACGGAAAGTTTCATAAGGGCAAGTTACATCTAATGAATTGGCTGAATGTAGAGGATCTGTAAAGACTAAGTTTACTACTGTCATTCTAATCCTTGCTTTCAAGGACTGAGCCAATCGATATTTACTGCTCGTCTTTTTTATCAAAATGTGAATAATGTTAACAAGTCAAGTGGGAGGACAAAGTTTCACAGGTGGAATACACGGGATTAGAATAAGTGAACAATCGTTCGAATGCTGGCTAAACAAACAAACAACGAACGAAAGAATTCCCTATGAGTGATGAAGAAAACAATGATAAGCCTACGGATAACCGTATGCGCTTTGACGAACTTGAACTTTCACAGCCTATTTTAAAGGCTGTTCAAAAAGCGGGCTATGAACACCCCTCCCCTATCCAGGAACGTGCGATTCCTCCGCTCCTTGGAGGATCCGATTTTATCGGTGTGGCCCAGACCGGAACCGGAAAGACCGCGGCGTTTGCACTTCCCCTGCTCTCCCGAATGGATGAATCAGTTAAAGGTGCTCAGATTCTTGTCCTCGCCCCCACCCGGGAGCTTGCCCTGCAAGTGGCGGAAGCAATCGAAGGCTTTGCTGAAAACCTTCCTAAATTAAGGGTGGTTGCGGTTTACGGAGGTACTGGTTACGGAGAACAAATCCGCGAATTTAAACGCGGCACTCAAGTTGTGGTCGGTACACCCGGTCGAGTAATGGATCATATTGAAAAAGGATACCTCAAGTTAGACAAACTTCAGGCTTTAGTCCTCGATGAAGCCGACGAAATGTTAAGTATGGGCTTCATTGATGATATTGACTGGATCCTCGAACATACACCGGACGATCGGCAAACCGCTCTATTTTCTGCTACTATGCCCAAGCCAATACGAAAATTGGCAGAAAAGCATTTAAACAATCCGGTAGAGGTTACCATCAAGGTAAAGGCGGAAAACTCTCCTAATATTCGCCAACAATTTATTAAAGTCAGGCAGCACGAAAAAAGAAATATGCTTCTCCGCCTGCTAGAAATTGAACGATTTGAAGCCATGCTTATTTTCTCGCGCACCAAAAACGCGACTATGGAAATTGCCGAAATGCTCCAGGGTAAAGGATATCTAGCCGAACCTCTCAATGGAGACATGCCACAGAATTTGCGCGAAAAAACGGTCGACCGTTTAAAGCGTGGAAAAATTAATGTACTCGTTGCCACCGATGTGGCCGCACGTGGACTGGATGTAGATCGTATCTCTCATGTGCTCAACTATGACGCACCCTTTGACCTCGAATCCTATACACACCGTATTGGGCGGACTGGAAGAGCCGGTCGTGAAGGGGATGCCATTATTTTTGTTACCAACAAAGAAACAAGGATGCTCAATGCGATTGAGCGTACTCTCAAAGTTCCCTGTCAGGAATATTCTTTCCCCACAAAGGAGGAAATGAATGAACGGAAACTGGAAGAATTCTTTGGTAAGATCGAAGAAAATCTCAAAGCCGATTTAGGTGATTATCGTACTGCTATCCAACGTTACCTCGAAGAATCCGGTAAAGATTCAATCGATGTGGCCGCTGCCCTGGCCCATTTAGAGGCAGGTAAACAAGGACTCTATTATGTGGATATGCCCCAACCTGCCAAGAAAAACTCCCGGGACAGTCGGTCCGGGAGAGATCGGGATAGTCGCGGTGGACGCGATAACCGTGGAGGTCGGGAAGATCGTGGAAGACGCAACGAACGAGAAGACCGCGGTGGTGCCCGAAGTGATTCCAACCTGCAAAGCTATCGCTTTGAAGTCGGGGAATTTCACGGAATCCAAAAAGGAGACATTGTCGGAGCGATTGCCAATGAAGTAGGACTAGACCCAAGAAACATGGGGAAAATTAGAATGTTCAAGGATCATACTTTTATGGATCTGCCTTCGGACATGCCCAACGAAATTATGACCGCATTAAAAACGGTTTGGGTTCAGGGTCACCAGTTAAATATTTCTAAGGACAAGGGCAGACCAAGACCGGACAGGGGTGGTGCTGGACGCTTTGACAAACGAAAGAAGTTTGGCAAAGGAGGCGGAGACTTCAAAAAGAAGTCCAAGAGCCGTTTTCGAGACTAATCTTAACTCAAACTATTTTTTCGCGGTAATCCATTGAACCGCATTACCTAACATATCCAAGTACTCCATGGTGGACATGGTGGAATTGTGATGCCCTAAAGTTGTCGAAAATATTCTACCTTTCCCATGGGTATTAATCCATGCACAAGCCTGCGGCTCATTAGGTTTTTTATCTTTCCCATTGTCTCCGTAAGCTAAAACCGTAGTTCCTTCGTAAACTTGTTGTACATTATACAACTCTCCTTCTGGCGTTAACCATCCATCGGGCATCTCCTTCATAATTGGATGATTGGCGTGCTTCTTCACTTTATTAACAGTGATAGCTGCCTTAGGACCATGACCTTTGGAACTGGCACCCAACATCTCCGTCCAGGCTTTCTTCTCTCCTTCTTTGGCAGGTATACTCCAATGATAGGAATGCATCGCACAATGTAAGGCAATTGCCGGCTTTCCAGCTTTGTGAATATCAGTAATGGATTTAACGAATTCAGCATCTTTTTCATGAGCAAAGCAGTGATTGTAAACGATATAATCATAACCATCTGCCCACCCTTTTTGACTCAACTTAGCCTTACTTTTTTTCTCATCCATTTCGAAAAAGATATCCCATTTAGTAGGCACACGCTCGTTGATTCCTTCACTAATAATATTTTTTTGGTTTTTATAATCATGGCAGCATCCCCCCGTGATCATAAAAGCGGACAATGGCTTTTTTTCACTATGATGTTTTCCAAAAAGTGAAAAGGAACTTAATAAAAGAGTAAGAATGAAGAATTTTTTCATGTATTGTTTGAAGTTTAAAAGGTGAAAACAATCGCTTACGCAAAACAATGACCCCATTTTTGACAAGCACTGAATTGCAATCCATGAAAATTTCATAAAATAGATCGGTGTAAAACTGGGATTTTCAAAACGCTATCTGAGAACGGAATCCCTCTTAAAAAAGTTCCCGAATTTTCTATTTAAGGATTGAGTACTGTCCTTCGCATTAGATTAATTAATAATCTATGAAAACCCCACCCGTTCTTTTCGCTTTTTTTCTTTGGAGTGCAATATTTTCCAGTGCTCAGATTGGAAAACTTAAAGTGGGAACTGCCTGCGTTAATATAAGCCCCACTGTTTTCCCCATCCAGTTACGATCCGGTAAATCAAGTTTTGTGCATGACCCACTCCATGTCCGAGCGGTCGCTTTCGAGAACGGAAAAGGCCGGGCCGTCATCTGCCTGATCGATGCCATTGGTATCGGGAGGGAAATGTCGGATATTGCCAAGAGCAAAGCTGCCAAAAAAACGGGATGGAAAACCGAAGAAATGCTTATTTGTGCTACTCACACTCATAGTGCCCCCAAAGGTGGATCCGGTATGCCTGGGCGCGAAGCTTACGAAAAACTCAAGCACGATAAACTCGAAGAAGCCATCGTTCTTGCCATTGAACGCTTGCAACTTGCTAAAATAGGTTTCTCCTCCGAAGACGAACCCTCTGAAGTACGTAATCGGCGCTGGTTTCTAGAACCAGGAAACATGCCGCCGAATCCTCTCGGTGAAAAAGACCAAGTCAAGACCAACGCCGGTCGCAACCACCTAGTCAGGCCAGCAGGGCCGATCGACCCTGAAATCTGTGTAATCGATGTCCGTAACTCCAGAAACAAGCCCCTCGCTTTAATTGCTAATTATGCCCTTCATTATGTGGGTGGTGTGCCCAAAAGAATTGATGATAAAGATCGGGAAGTTGGAATGGCTTCGGCCGATTACTTTGGGGAATTCTCCCGAATCATGCCCTACCGGATCGGGGGATCCAATCCACCCGCAGACTTCGTTGCCATGATGACTAACGGGGCCAGCGGCGATATCAATAACCTCGTTTTCACCGGTACAAGAGCTCCCCGATCCCCTTTCGAACAGATTCGTATCGTCGCATCCAAGACCGCAGATACCGCCTGGCGGGCGGTGAAAAAGATTGAGGCCTACGAAACGAAACCGGTCATCGCTACCCGCCAACGGGAAGTCAACCTACCCTATCGGGAACCGAACGAACGCGAGATCAAACTTGCTGAAGATCTTCTCCAACGCACAAGAAAGGAGCGGGACGCGATCAACAGCCGGACCACCTCAGTAGCCACAAGGGTAATCGAATATGCCAACCCCGAGCATCCCAGAACTGAACCCGTCCTAATTCAGGCCTTTCGCATCGGAGATCAGGCCATTGTCAGTATGCCCTTCGAGGTATTGGTGGAAATCGGTTTGGAAATCAAGAAGAAGAGCCCCTTCGAGCGGACCTTCCTGATTTCGATGGCCAATGGTGGCTATGGCTATCTTCCTCCACCTAACCAGCACAAACTCGGAGGCTACGAGACCTGGCTGGGGACTTCGCGCTTCCAGCCTCAGTCTTCCGATATCCTGATCAAGAATCTCCTTGAAATGCTTGAAGAGTTAAAAGGAATTAACTTCGAAAATTAGAGTTAGCAAAGTTGACAATGTAATTTTACTCCAATTAGAAGTTTTGAATGAAGTATTCTTTCTCAGGATCAATTTGGTTTGTGTTTTTGATTCTTACATTTTCCACTCACTTGGCAGAAGCGAAAATCGATTTCGTTAACCAAGTCAAACCCTTCCTTGAGAAAAAGTGTTTGGCTTGCCACAATCCAAATGTAACAAAGGGTAAGGTCGACTTCAGTTCCGCCGAATCCATCTTTGGCTCGAAGAAGGAATTGGTCATTCCCGGAGATGCCTATGCCAGTGAAATTTGGTTGGCTTCCACCTCAGACGATCCTAACGAACCTCCTTACATGCCCGACGAGGGCGAGCACCTGACCAAAGAAGAAGCCGATTTACTCGCCCGCTGGATCGACGAGGGGGCCGAGTGGCCGAAAGGATTGGTTTTACGCGAAGCGTCCAAAGCGGACAAATCCTGGTGGGCTTACCAACCCTTGACCAACTCTGGACTTTCCAAAATCGATTCCTTCATCGATAAAAAGCTCACCGAGGCGAACTTGCGACGCAATCCACCGTCAAACAAACGCG
>NZ_CAXLMO010000072.1:0-8426 GCF_964187635.1 Candidatus Seribacter sulfatis
CATCGAAAAACCAACCTCACTGCCCCCCCTTCACTGGTTGGTTCTTGGCATGACAATTATTTGCGGAGCTTTTGTCTTAATGGAAAGAAAGAAAGCATGATCGCCCTTTTTTCCGACCCCTTAATTCTCGGGCTTGTTCTTTTGGGAACGACTCTTGGTATAACCGTTGGAGGGATTCCCGGTCTGACCGGGACAATGTTAATTGCACTCACTCTGCCCTTTACTTTTTCAATGCAACCAGTGGAAGGTCTTGTTCTTCTGGTGGCGATGTATGTGGGAGCGGTGAGTGGTGGATTGATCAGTGCCACCCTTCTCCGCATGCCCGGAACGCCGGCTGCAGTCATGACTACCCTGGACGGTTACCCCATGGCAAACTCAGGTCGACCGGGCCGGGCTTTAGGGTTGGGCATGGGAGCCTCACTCGTGGGGGGAATTATTTCCTGGTTTGCCTTATGGCAATTATCTGAACCCATGGCTGACTGGTCCACCAAGCTGGGTCCCTTTGAACTCTTTTCACTGGTTATACTTGCCCTTGCATTGCTCGCGGGCGTGGGAGAATCCACCCGGGCAAGGGGTTTACTGGCGGGAAGTCTGGGTGTACTCGTGGCCATGCCCGGAATGCATCCAGCCACTGGTGAATTACGGTGGACAATGGAATTTACTTCCATGAACGAGGGCTTTCGTCTAATTCCCGTTCTTATTGGAATGTTTGCCATAGGAAAAATACTGGATGACATTCTTGGGAAAGCAGAAAAAGTGGAAAAAGTAACCGGGAAAGATTCTGCATGGATTCCACTTAGCGATTGGAAAAAACATTTTGTTAATTTAATCAGGTCTTCGGGAATTGGTACACTGATTGGAATTTTACCCGGAGTCGGAGCTAATATTGGATCCTTAGCGGCTTATGTTACCGCAAAAAGGGCTTCTAAAAACGCGGATGAATTTGGCAAGGGAAGTGAGGAGGGAATCGTTGCTTCCGAGTCCGCAAATAACGCAACCGTAGGCGGTGCACTTATCCCTCTCATTGCCCTAGGGATTCCTGGAAGTGTAATTGGAGCAGTCCTTTTAGGTGCCCTCATTGTACATGGTCTGCAACCCGGCCCTTTACTCTTCCGTCAAAACCCCGAAGCCGTGCATGCAATCATTGGCACCGTTTTAGTGGCCAACTTGATGATGTTTCTCATCATGCTGATATGTGCCAGGTGGATGGCAAAATTATCCCTAATCCCCAAGAATATTCTCTTTCCAGCGGTTACTCTTTGTTGTGTCTGGGGGGCTTACGCATTAAACGGCCTCTGGTTTGATGTGATCGTAATGTTTGTATTCGGATTACTCGGATGCCTGATGGAACGATCTAAATTGCCCCTGGCCGCATTTGTGATCGGTTTTGTGCTCGCCCCGGTCGCCGAAGAAAACCTGTGTGCCGGCCTTATGGCAAGCGGCGGAAGTTACGCTCCTCTCGTGACTAGGCCAATTTCTATTTGCCTATTGGTCTTGGCTGGCTGCCTACTCCTATGGAAAAAGAAAGATTCGGCAAACAGGTCTTAAATACTTAAAGTCCATTTAATGAGTAAACGGCCCAACATTTTATGGTATTGCACCGACCAGCAGCGCTTTGACACCATTCACGCCCTTGGTAACTCCTTTGTAAAGACTCCGGTATTGGACTCGCTTGTGAAAGAAGGAACTTCTTTTACGCACACCTATTGCCAAAGCCCAATTTGTACCCCCAGTCGGGCAAGTTTCATGAGCGGGCTTTATCCAAGCCGGGTACACAACACCCGTAACGGGAACGAAAGTTTTCCTGGGTGGCCACCCGTGATTACGAAACTAATTGCCGATGCCGGCTACGATTGTGGACTTATTGGAAAATTTCACCTGCAAAGCTCGGGTAAACGAACGGAACCGAGAATTGAAGACGGTTTCTCCTACTGGAAATTCAGTCATGCCCCAAGGGACGATTGGGAGGAAGGGCACGACTATGCCGACTGGGTACGAAACCAGGGAGGAGATCTTAACAAACTGCGTGAAAGTGAAGACAGAGTTCCCACCGAACTGCATCAGACCACATGGGCTTCAGAACGATCGATCGAGTTCATCCAACAGGAAAGGGAAAAACCGTGGTTATTGAATGTCAATATTTACGACCCACACCCTCCCTTCACTCCCCCCAAAAGCTACGCCGATCAATTTGACCCAAATGATATGCCCGGGCCCCATTTTAAAGACAGTGATTTGGATGCTCAGGCCAAGTTGGCTCATTGCGACTTTCAGGATGAAGTACGCACACCGGAGGAACATGACGCCAAGGGAGCACAGGCACGATATTATGCAATGATTGCTCAGATTGATGATCAGTTTGGTCGTATTCTGAAAGCCTTGGAAGAAAGTGGTCAGAGGGAAAACACGGTGATCATTTTCACCAGCGACCACGGGGAATCACTTGGCGATCATGGACTCATGTACAAAGGATGCCGTTTTTATGAAGGACTGGTGCGGGTTCCCCTTATTTTTTCCTGGCCTGGAAACTTCATTCAGAACAGCCAAAATAATGCACTGGTTGAAATGCTCGACTTATCCGCCACCTTGTTAAATTTGGCCAGTGTTGATTTACCGGACTATTTACAGGGAGTCAGCCTGCTTCCCATTCTCTCCGGACAAACGAAAGATGGGGAACACCGTGATTTTGTAAGAAGTGAATACTTCGATGCCCTCGACCCTCACTTCACCGGAGGAAACGGCACCTATGCGACCATGCACAGGACCAGGAAATATAAGCTTTGCGTATACCATGGAAAAGGGGTGGGAGAATTATTTGACCTCGATCAGGATCCGTGGGAACACAATAACCTTTGGGACTCACCCGCCCATGCCGATATCAAAAACCAATTGCTCGCGGAAAGCTTTGATGCCCATGTTCTGCTTACCACTGATGTCGGCTCTAAAAGAATAGCCCCCATGTAATTGGGTCTTGTTGTAACCCCTTTAAATTAGGCTTTTTTACTTTTTTTCAAAAATATTTACTTTCTTTTGAACGTTTTTGGAATTAGTTCCGTCTTACCCATTGACAATAGTCAGTTTGTTTCAGTTTAGTTTGTATTTCAAAAGCCCAAGAACACCGCAGCAATGCGGTGTTTTTGTTTTAAAAGGAATTCAGTAATTTCCAGGTATTACCGATGTATCTAAAATAAATTAACTTTCTTTTGAACGTTTTATAAAGTCTGTTGGTCTTACCCATTGACAATAGTCAGTTTGTTTCAGTTTAGTTTGTGTTTCAAAAGCCAAAAGACACCGCAGAAATGCGGTGTTTTTTTTGGCATAGTTTGAAACTATTCATATAAAAATGACAGCTGTGCTAAATATGCCTTTGCTTCTGAGATTATGATGAGATTGACTTAACACCCAATGAAGAAGCTATTCACATTAAGCATATGTCTAATACTTGAAGCATTTTCTACCTCCCGCCCTAACATTATACTCGTCATGTCAGACGACCACGGTTACGGGGACTGTGGATTCACCGGTCATCCTTTTGTGCAGACTCCCCATTTAGACGATATGGCCAAATCAGGTGTTGTCTTTAATCGATTCTATGCAAGCGCACCGGTCTGTTCACCCACCCGGGCAAGTGTATTGACTGGAAGGCACCCCTTTCGGGTAAATGTTCCCAACCATGGCCACTACCTAAGACCTCACGAAACCACAATTGCTGAAAAACTCAAGGAAGCCGGATACCTGACCGGACACTTTGGAAAGTGGCACATTGGATCTGTTCAACCCGACAGTCCAACATCTCCAGGAGGTGCCGGTTTTGATGAATGGTTATCCGGTCTCAATTTTTTTGATAACAATCCCTTTCTAAGCCGAAATGGAAATTTCGAACAGATTGAAGGGTCCGGTACGGTCATAACGATGGATGCCACCCTTGCGTTTTTGGAAAAATACCATCAAGGCCCCAAACCTCTCTTTATTGTGACCTGGTTTCCTTCTCCCCATGCTCCCCACCGCGAGGTCCCACAGGGCATGCCCAATGCGTCTACTCTCTACAATAAACAAAGAACTGGAATGAAAGGATACTTTCGCGAGATCACCTTGCTTGACCAGCAAATGGGTAGGTTACGTAAAAAGCTTCAGGAATGTAATCTCACGGACAATACACTTCTATTTTATTGCAGTGACAATGGTGGGCTCGATCCTAAAACATCTGGCGGTCGAGAGAGAAAGGGCAGTATTTATGAAGGGGGTTTACGCGTACCGGCAATTCTCGAATGGCCTAATCGCTTTTCTGCAAAAGAAGTTAACACTCCCTGTATTACATCAGATCTTTACCCTACCCTTCTTAGCATAGCCGGAATCGAAAAGGAAAAAGATCAGCCCCCTTTAGATGGAATTAATCTAATGCCGATCCTTTATGGCAAAAAGAACAAACGTCCCCCATTTGGATTTTGGTATGGATTCAGAAACGGACAATCCACATGGAACGACCGTATTATAAAAGATTTACTTGATGCCCAAAAAAGTGGAAACCCAACCCCCTATCCGGAACGCATTCTCAAAAATGTAAACGAGTTCGAAACATTCGATCCGGACAATCTTCTTGGACATGCCGCGTGGAATGGTTGGCCTTGGAAGCTCCACCGTATACAAACTAAAGAAGAAACCTATTACGAATTGTACAACTTAGAAAAAGACCCAATGGAGTCTCAAAATCTAGTCGTTACTCAGAGAAAGAGAGTTCAATCCATGACCAATGCCCTGGAAAGTTGGCAAAAATCCGTTCTCCAAAGTTGGTCTGGAAAAGACTATGAAAAAAGTGAAAAATAGAACGAACAGAATTTAATTAATAAAGCATGCCTGGATATTTCTACCATCGGGGAATCACCCTGCTTTTCACTCTACTTTTCTTTACCCTTTCCGCTTCTGAAAAAAAAGAGCCTGTCATAACAAAAGAAATTAAACTGAAGGCGGAACTCGGAATAAAAGCTATTTTGCAGGTGCAAAAAGTATTTGGTAAATATTCCATCGAAACACCCCAAATATTTAAAAGGAACCATCAAGAATTTGAACATATAGAAATTGTAAAAGACAAAGAATTGGAAAGTGCCTTTATGTTTACCCTTCGTAGGGATATTGACGGCGACCGGGATAAGGTATGGCCTCAAGGTAAGGAAAGACAAAGAAACGAAATTAAAGGCTACCAGCGGTCACCAGAACCAATGAAAGCGAAAGTAAAAGAAACTCATCATATTAAGTGGTATCTTAAGATTGATAAGTCCTTTCAAATCAATAAGGAATTTTGTCACTTTTTTCAATTAAAGGCAGTGGGCTCAAATAACATAGATGATCCGATCCTCACCTTGTCGGGAGTAACGGAACGGGGGAAACCCCAACTTCAGTTGCAATGGTGGTCGCTCAAAGAGTCAGGTAGGATCTTTCTGATCGACTGGGAAAATTCAAAAGATAAATGGTTAATATGTGAATGCATATCAAACTATTCTAAAAACGGTTCCATTGATTTTTCTATTCGCTCCATGGATGGTGAAATTAATCTCAAAAAACAATTGAATAATCTGGAAACCTGGCGGGATGGATTTGAATTTGTACGCCCGAAATGGGGAATCTATCGAAGCTTGGCAAAAGAAAAAGATAAGTTAAACCCTAAGGATCATATTTGGATGAATAATTTTTCGATCCGTAAGATTTAGTCTAAAATTACTGACGCTAAGCTTGCCCTAACTGCCTTCCCGTTCAATGATAGGTCCCTTATGACTGATCCCAGAGAAAAGCAGACCACGGTTCACTCCGCTAGACCATGGGGTGACATCTTCATGGTAGTGCGAAACCAAAAATGTTCGGTTGACCTGACCGAAGTAAAACCAGGCGAGCGGGCAAGTTTACATTCTCATGCCATCCGGCATGAACTCTTTCATTTCATGGATGAGGGTGCAGTCCTTGAAATTGACGGTAAACTCTTTCATCCCAAAGCTCATGAAGAATTCATGATCAAACCAGGTCAAAAACACCGGTTCTGGGCAGAAGATAGAATTTTTCGAATGTTGGTGGTCAGCTTTGGTGAATGGAGGGCAGAAGACCAAATCCGCCATGAAGACGACTACGGCCGAAAAGGAGAAACCCTCAAACTTTAAATGCCAAAACCACGCATAGCGGTAACCATGGGCGACCCCGCAGGGATCGGCCCGGAGATCTGCCTGGATCTTCTAACCGATTCCTCCATTGCGGATCTTTGTACACCGATTGTATTTGGAGATGCCAATGTCCTCAGACTATGTGCCCAAAAAACGGATAAATCAGCAGATTTCAAAGAAATCAGTTCAAATGACTTAGTTTCTGCAACTGAGCCTTGTGTCCTCAACCTTGGGCTTATCGATCAAAGTCTCTTGGAACCGGGCGTGGTGAATGAAGCCACGGGTCACGCCACCTATGGATATATAACCCAAGCAATCGATGCCTGTCTTTCCCAATGCGTTCATGCCGTGACCACCTGCCCGGCCAACAAAGAAGCACTGCAATCCGCCGGAATTCCCCAACCGGGACACACCGAAATTTTTGCCGATCGGACCCAATCTAAAAAATTCTGCATGGCCTTTCTTTCCGATGAAATCAATTGCAGTTTGGTCACCGTGCATGCTGGCTATCAGGAGGTTCCCCATTTACTGAACGAACAAAGAATTGTGGATGTAATCGAACTTACTCGGGACACACACAAAAAATTACTTGGAAAAGAGCCACGAATCACGGTATGTGGGCTTAATCCCCACGCTGGGGAAAATGGTTTATTCGGAAACCGCGAAGAAGAACTTATTATACAACCTGCGATGGATAGAATGCGGAAGGAAGGTTGCGACCTCGTAGGCCCGGTCCCTCCTGACACCGCCTTCACCCAATCGCAAAGGAATGTGACCGATGCCTACATCTGTATGTATCACGACCAGGGACTGATTCCAGTCAAGACAATCGCCTTTGAATCAGCGGTGAATGTCACTCTGGGTCTCCCCATCGTCCGTACTTCGGTGGATCATGGAACCGCCCTCGACATCGCTTGGCTTGGCAAGGCGGACTCCCGCAACCTCAAATCGGCCGTTCGGCTTGCGGTGCGGTTGGCAGGCTGAGAAAATTTTGAGGGTCAATCCTTCCATGGTAAAAATCAAATTTCTTTTCACCCTACCCGCTTTCTTTGCTTTTCAATTGTTTTCGGAAGCACCCCTATTACGGGACTTCATGGGAATCAATGGACATTTCCATTTCGATCCAATCCAATACGCCCAAACCTGCAAACTTGCTCGCAATTACCATAATCTAAATTGGGATGTAAAAAAGCCCGGTGATCCCATCACCTTTCCCATTTGCGTAAATAAAGTGAATTGGAAAACCCATGTGTACGGGAAATGGACCGCACAAAATTTCGAAAATAGCCTCTGTGCGCAGTTCGGATCCTTTGGTGAAAGTAACCAGGACTATGCCTCCATTTGGAGGAATCAGGAGGGCTGGTGTTTTGAATATGGTAAGGCGATGGCACGCTACTTCGGACCTTCGGGAAAGGAAAAGCTCATCACTTCAATCGAGATCGACAACGAACCTGGGAACGATTTTGACGATGCTCTTTATCAATCGATTTTTAAAAATATGGCCCGGGGAATCAGGGCTGGAGACCCGAAAGTCAAAATTGTCACCTGTACGGCTCATGCCACAGCAGCCGACAAGTATTCCAAAGATTTGCGGAAAACTTTTGCTGATCCTGAGATGCTCCCACTTTTTGATGTCATAAATCTGCACACCTACGCTCAACTAAAAAAAGGAATAACCCAAAGCCCTTGGACTCGTACCTATCCTGAAGGCAAAGACACACCCTATCTCCAGGTTGTCGAAGACACAGTCCGATGGAGAGACCGAATCGCTCCTGACAAGGAGATCTGGATAACCGAATTCGGTTATGACTCCTGTACCCCAAAGGCTATGGCCAAACGCTCGGGGTGGTTCGAAAAGCTGGATTGGCGAGGAGTTACCGACTTGCAGCAAGCCCAGTATTTGATCCGTTCCTTTCTGCTGTTTGCATCCATGAAAGTGGATCGTGCTTACCTTTACTTTTTTGACGATAAGGATGAACCTCAAGTCCATGGTTCATCGGGTCTCACTCGCCACGGAAAACCAAAACCAAGTTTCTATGCAGTTAGCCAACTTTACCGGATTTTGGGTGATTATCGATTCGAACGCATCATTAAACGAACCGAGCAGCTTTACCTCTTTGAATTCTCCAAAGAAGATAAGAGGAATCAACTATGTTGGGTGGCATGGATGCCCACGGGTTTCCGATCCGATCAACCGGCCAAAAAAAACCATCGAATAACGGAGATCACACTTACCGACCTGCCCGCGAAACCAAAACAAATATTGGACATGCAAACCTC
>NZ_CAXLMO010000073.1:0-4119 GCF_964187635.1 Candidatus Seribacter sulfatis
AATCTTTGGTCAGCCAAATAAAGCCGGCACCTGGGGGTGGCGCTTTGAAGGACACCATTTATCGCTTAATTTCTCCTTGGTGAATGGTAGGATTTTTTCCGTCACTCCAAGTTTCTGGGGAGCTAGTCCAGCGAAGGTAACAGAAGGAAAACATGCCGGAATGCGCGTTCTTGCCGAGGAGGAGACAACCGCGTTCAAGTTCTTCAAATCTCTCTCCCCTCCCCAAAAAAAAATGGCGATTCTTTCTGGCAAAGCTCCTCGTGAAATCTATTCCGGTCAGGACAACACAGTAGACTGGTCAACATTCGTGCCGGCTCAGGGTCTTCCTATTACTAAGATGAATCCCCGTCAAAAAGGATGGCTACAAGAAGTAATCGCAGTGTATTCAGCAAAACATCGCCCCCAGGTAGTTAAACAAATAAACCAAAATAAACCTCTCCTTCACCCCACTGAAACCTTTTTTGCATGGGCGGGCGGGCTGACCCCTGAAACAGGTCACTACTACCGCATACAAACACCGGATTTCCTGTTCGAATACGCCAATACTCAAAATAATGTGAATCATGTTCATGCGGTATGGAGAGACTTTAAAGGAGATTTTGGAAGAGACCTCTTAGCGGAACACTACACCCAAGATCATTCGAAGCAAAAGGGTTGGGTCAGCATGTTTGACGGAAAAACTCTCAAAGGCTGGAAGCCAAACGAAAATGAGGAATCATTCTCCGTAAAGAATGGGTGCATCGTGGCCAATGCACCGGGGCGTTGCCATCTTTTTTATCAGACTAAAAAGCCGTTCAAAAACTTTGAATTCAAGGCCGAGGTTATGACTCTACCGCATTCCAATGCAGGCGTGTATTTCCATACTCGCTTCCAGGAGGACGGTTGGCCAAAAGCGGGTTTTGAATGCCAAATAAATAATACCTATCACGACCCCAAAAAGACAGCCAGTATTTATGGCGTACAAGATTGCCTGGAAGCTCCGGCACGGGATGACGAATGGTTTACCCTTTACATAAAAGTGGATGGCAAACATGTAATCACAAAGGTAAATGATCAAGTAATCTCCGATTGGAACCAACCGGAGGACTGGAAAAAAAGTGGGGACTTTGAAAGGGTATTAGGAGAAGGAACATTTGCACTTCAGGGACACGATCCCGGAAGCACAGTCCTTTTTCGTAATCTTTTCGTGAAAAGACTTCCCGCTCAATAGCCTATTCAATGAAACCCTTTTTTCTTGGTTCTCTGATTCTTCCCCTACTAGCATATGCCCAGTCATGGCCACAATGGCGCGGCCCGGACGCCTCCGGTCATGCCCCAATAGCCAATTACCCGAAGTCCTGGTCTTCCCAAAAAAATATCTCTTGGAAAACGAGCCTTCCTGGCCGTGGCCACTCATCTCCGGTTCATGATGGTGAGAATATTTGGGTAACCACTGCTCTGGAAACTCCTGCATCCGAAAAAGAAAAAGAGGAAAGACTAAAGGAAAATAAGGGATTACCCACTGTTACAGTACTTTCCAAAGTGAGCCTTCGGGCCCTGAAGATTGATGCTTCTTCTGGAAAAATTCTGAAAAACATTGAAGTTTTTAAGAAAAAACAGCCACAATGGGTTCATAAGTTAAACAGCTATGCCTCCCCCAGCCCCTATCTTCAAGAGGGCAAACTATACCTTCATTTTGGTGCTTATGGAAATGCGTGCATTGATTCAAAATCAGGTCATATCATTTGGAAAAATGACGAAAAAAACCTGTGGGTGATGCATGAAAATGGACCGGGGAGCTCACCCATTGTATGGAAAAACCTGATGATCTTCCATTTGGATGGAAGTGATCGGCAAAGCATCGTCGCACTCTACAAGGACAACGGTAAAATTGCTTGGCAAACTGAACGAACCGGGGAAATGAAAGAAAACCCACAACTCCAAAAATCTTACTCGACTCCGATCATTGAAACATTCAACGGTAAACCTATTTTGATTTCCTGCGCAGCGGACTGGGTATACGGATACAATCCAGCAAATGGAAATGAGCTTTGGAAAATGAGGTATGGCATACTCGGGTTTTCTAATGTGGCACGGCCCGTTGTGGGCCACGGAATGTTTTATCTGTCCACCTGCTTTATGAAATCCGAAGTTCATGCTTACCAATTGGAAGGCCTTACCGAGCCCAAGCTTGTCTGGAAAATGACCAAGGGTGCACCCAGAATCCCTTCCCCTATCTTAGTAGGAAATCAACTTTATGTGGTAAACGATGGTGGAATTCTTTCCTGCGTAAATGCTCAAACAGGTGATCTCAATTGGCGAGAAAGGCTCGACGGTGAATTTAATGCCTCCCCCATCCTCGCCAATGGACTACTCTACCTTTCTGATCGAGCCGGGAAAACCACTGTCATCCGTCCGGGAAAAAGCCTGCAAATCATTTCAGAAAATGAATTGGATGGAGCTCCACACATGGCTACCTTTGCACCCCATAAAAATTCATTTCTTATCCGTACTGATAACACTCTTTACCGAGTGGCAGAATAGGAAATCAATTTTTCCTAAGGCTTGAGAATACATTTCCCGTTGGTTTTTCGGGCAAGGAACTAAGCCATTTTTGGAGCAAGATTTTCAATCGACTTACGGTTTCTGAATTCTTATCGGCCCGATTTGTACTCTCCAATGGATCACGGACTAAATCATAAAGTTCGGCATGGGACTGGTCCTTGTTAAGTACCAATTTCCATTGTTCATGAACCACTGCATAAGCAACCCAATGATCGGGCTTGGACTTGTTCGCTGGCCACGGTGCAGACATTTTCCAAAAGATTGGTTTTTTACGTAATGGATTGCCCTTCCCCATTAATGCAGGAACTTGGCTCATTCCATCCGGCTTGTACGACTTGGGGAGTTTCACATTCCCTAGTTCACAAAAAGTAGGGAGTAAATCAACTGCTGACATCACCGAAGTTTTATCCACTTTCCCCGCGGCAATTTTGCCGGGCCAGCGGGCAATAAAGGGCACCCCGATTCCACCTTCCATTAAAGCCCCCTTAAAAGCACGACGCCCTCCTGTAATCCCCTTGGCTGCTCCTATTCCGTATCCCGGACCAGTGGCTGAGTCATAACTCAGGGCAATGGGGGAATTGGGAGAACCCCTTGCCGGTCCATTATCCGAGCTAAAAATAACCAGCGTATTATCGGAAATTTTCATCTCGTCCAAGGCATCCAACAATTGACCGATTCTTAAATCCGCATGGTACAAAGTGGCCGCATAAATATTGTCCGCCTCAGGTAAATCGGGAAAAAGTTTCTGTAATTTTGGATCCACATGAAAGGGAGTATGCGGTTCATGAATCCATAAATTAATAAAGAATGGCTTTTTCTTTGCATGACTTTTTTTCATGAATGGAATCGCACTTTTTACATCATCATGGACAAACATCTGTGGCCCTGAACAATTGTATGACCCATAATCATCATAGCCATATTCAGTGAGAAACGGAGCATCCGGGATCATATCATTGGCAAGGTGCCACTTTCCATAATGTGCAGTTGAATACCCTGCTTTTTTGAGAAACTTTGGTAACAATGGGGCATTGGTATCCAGCCAGTCAGGCATGTTACGTCTTTGATTACTTGGTACCCAGGCAAAATGCCCGTCAATATTGTAGCGGGCAGGAAAGTGTCCGGTCATCACTGCAGTTCGACTGGGTGAGCACACTCCACTGGCTACAGTAAACCTGTGAAAATCAGTCCCCTCCTTGGCCAATCGGTCGATATTGGGTGTCTTTAAATAGGGATGACCATGGCAACCCAAGTCACCCCATCCCCAGTCATCAGCAAAAATGAAAACAATGTTGGGTGTCGTCTTTTCTGCAAACGAGGAAAAAGACAAAAATGCACAAACACTCAGGAAAATCGATAAGACAAATTTAATCATAATTATAAAATCTTGGAAGGTTGGAAGGTTAAATGAGCTAAGATATTGCCCGATGAAATGGATATGTCAATGAATCGGTGCCTAACAAATTAAACTATAAATTTCATCAAAAGACACATTTTCCAGTTGCCAACTTAAATTCTCAGATCCTTCCTAGATTCATGAATAAATTGATCCATACATTTTTCCTTATTTCATTG
>NZ_CAXLMO010000074.1:0-6135 GCF_964187635.1 Candidatus Seribacter sulfatis
CATTATTCCCCCATTCTGCTTTTGCCTCCGTTTCCGGTTCCGCTCCCAAGCGGGTAATTTTCTTTCTTCAGAACCAAGGATTTGAGCCGGGTACCTGCATTCCGGATGGGATGAAAAACAGTGGATCCCTGTCCAAGGTCAAGTTACCTGAGCCGATCGAGGCACTCGAACCTTTCAAGGAGCGATTACATATTATTAACGGATTGCATGGTTTACATACTAGTCCAGGGCATAGTCCATTTTTTGGAGCTTTGGGTGGGTATCGTGGAAGTGATGGTGTACCTCCGGGTGGGCCGACAGTCGATTATGAATTGAGCAAAGTTCTTCCTCAGACTTTATTACCCCATCTTTGCATCGGGATGGATTCCATCGAGAATATGCGGGCCAAGCCTACCGTGGCGAATCTTTCTGCCAGTGGAGCTGGTCAACCAATCTTTATGCATTCCAATCCCAATCATTTATACCAACTTTTATATGGCGGTATTTCAGAGGGAGATATTCGTAATCAGCATGAAGCAAGATCCTCCATGCTGGAAAGAATTGAAAGTATGGCATCCACTGAAGGTCATCAGCTTCCTTTACAAGAGAAACAAAGGTACGATCAGTATGTTCGTGGATTCGAGGATATGAATGGTTTGCGTGATCGGTTGGCTCAAGTTTCAGGGCATTTGAAGAAATTTGCTCCCAAAGTTGATGAAAGATACACCAATCCGGAATTTGAAACCGATTGGCACGACACACTCTTGGACCTTGGTATTTCTGCACTTAAGTCGGGTACTACGAACACATTGACTATCGGTTCCGGCCGAGGGGAAATCTTTGGCGCCTGGAAAGGGTTAGGAATCGAGCAACAGGGGCATAACCTTGGGCATATGAAGCAAAAGGATAATCCGATATGGATCAAGATTCGCCAGTACAACTCCCGGATGCTGGTTAAGCTAATGGAGCAGTTAGAAAGTGTTCCTGAAGGCAGTGGCTCCATGATGGATAACACTTTGATTGTCTACACTAGCAATAATGCCGATAAACAGCACACCAATGGATCGAACTGGCCGGTCATGTTGCTGGGGAATTGTGGCGGTGCTTTCAAATCGGGTTGCTTTACTCAACTGGATGGGACGCGACCCATCAATGCCCTCTATAATTCAATTATGCGGGTATCCGGTGTGGAGGGTGATCGGTTCAATATGACCGAGGCGATGGCCAAAAAGTACGATTCCAGTACCGGTCCAATTACGCAAATTCTGTCTTAACTGTGTTCGGCAGAAGCACTTTATTGGCATTTGCCATACTGGTTATCCCTAGCCTGCGGGGAAAACCTTTCGTACCCGGTGAAATCATTCGTGGTGACTTTAAGCAAATTGGCGAATTGTTTTTGGAAAACCATTGTTTTGATTGCCATGATGATGAAACGAAGGAGGCCGATCTAAACCTTTTGGATCTTGGACCGGTGGACGAAATTAATGCCGCGGTTTGGAAATCGGTTTGGGCACAGGTCGCCATGGGCGAAATGCCCCCCCCGAACAAATCTCAGCCCAAGATCACGGAACGTCTCAAATTCTCGGATTGGGTAGTTCAGGAGTTAAGAGAGGAAATGAAGGAGAAGGGTGGCTTCAAGGCGAACCTCGATCCCAAAAAGGCAAACTATCTCGAACATGATCTGCTCTTTGGCGAACTACCCAATGACATTAAGCTTAAACCTACCTCTTCTTCCTCTCGAATTTGGCGGATCACTCCACAGGAGCACATCACACGACTCAATGAACTGATTAACATGGAGCCCGCATTTAATCCTTCCAAACCTGGAGTGCGAACACGGGGTGATTTCGTGCCCACCAACCATGGCGGAGAACTTAAGCTTTATTTCGGGACGGACCGTATTATCAGATGGGAGGGTGGAACGGTTGCCTACCAAACTGCGGTGAAGAGTGTGCCTGTGGTACTGTCATCGAGCCGGAAGCATGGATTTGAAAATTATGCTGACTTTTATTCAGTTAACAGTTCCGAAGCCACTCAGATACTGAATAAGGCGGAGGACATCCTGAAATACATGGCTTACGGTCCAATGAGCTTGGTTGAATTTCCCGAGCAAATAACCGACAATCCTAAAACCTACGATGCGGTAAAACCGAAGGAAGACCTACGTGGCTTACCCTCTGCAATTGTTTATAATACTAAAGTCGTTCGTCCGATTACTCCTGTCTATGATTTAATGAGACAGGACAAATTTACGGAGGATTCGATTCGAAAAACTATTACCTTTCTTTTTGAAGTACTGACTTTCCGTCCGCCGTCGGAAAAAGAAGTTTCGGAATATCTGCAAATTGTTAACGAATCCATTAAAAAAATTGGGCGTGAACAGGGTGCATTTATGGGACTTTCTTCAATCTTTCTGGATCGTGATGCTCTTTTTCGCCCTGAACTCGCAAAAGAGGGAAAAGCGGACAAATATGGAAGAGTCATGTTGCAGGATTGGGAACTTGGATTGGCGGTAAATCATGCTCTTAGTTACATCAGACCTGATGAGAAATTGAGGGATGCAATTGTCCAAGGAAAAATGAGAACCCGCTCCGATGTGCGCCGTGAAGTTTCACGAATGTTGGATGATGACTCCATCCGCAAGCCCCGGGTTCTTCGTTTCTTCCGAGATTTCTTTGATTATGATCTGAGCGGGTATATTTGTAAGGATCAAAAAGCTCTTGCCAGCACTGGAACTTCCGCCAGAGACAACGCTTACTTTCGTGCCATGTTTGATGCCACTGCCAGCACGGATCGTTTAATTGAATTGATTTTAGCTGATGACAAAAATGTATTGAAAGAATTATTGACGACTCAAAAAGTGGTTCATACAGGAAATGATCGATCGTTGTTCGGAAGAAGGTATACCAAGGAAGAGCAGAAAAATGCTCAAGAGGAAAAGAAAAGGGCTGAAGAATTAGCCACTTTGGAAATTGCCGAAGAACGAAAGATCCTAACGAAAGAAGTCAATAAGCTGGAAGGTCAGGCCAAGGCCAATAAGAGCGATAAAGCACTCAAGAAAATGGTGGCCAGTAAGCAAAAAGAGCTTAAAGCCTTAATCAAAAAAATGGCTGATATGAAAAGAAAGGCCGGGAATAATGTAAATACGAATGTCGAAGAAGCGAATTTTTCCGGCAAGCAAATCTTTGCCCGAGTGAGCCGACGTTCATTCGGAACCGGATCGATGAAGCCAGAAAGAACCTTGTCAACGGTACCCGAAAGTCAGAGATTGGGAATACTGACACATCCAAGCTGGCTGGTCTCCCATTCTGATGCCATGGACAACCACGCGATTCATCGAGGAATATGGGTCAGGGAGAGATTGCTTGGCGGCGGTATTCCCGATGTGCCGATCACGGTGGATGCTCAGCTTCCTGACGAACCTGGAACCACTTTACGGGAACGCATGCGGGTAACCCGGGAAAAGTATTGCTGGAGTTGTCACGAGAAAATGGACCCCCTTGGACTCCCTTTTGAGATGTACAACCATGCGGGAATCTATCGCACCACCGAGTTTGAAAAACCAGTTGATGCAAAAGGGGAAATTATCGACTCCGGCGACCCTTCTTTGGACGGACCAGTTGCCAACGCTCTCGAGATGATCGATAAACTGGCCAACAGTGAACGTGTCGAGCAGGTGTTTGTGCGTCATGCCTTCCGTTTTTGGATGGGGCGCAATGAAACCCTTCATGATCGCCCGGTTTTACAGGCGGCCCATGAGGCTTATCGGGAAAGTGGGGGAAGCATGAAAGTCCTGATTCTTTCCTTGGTGACTTCAGATGCGTTTTTATTTCGCAAACAAAATATACAAAATTAAATTTTTCTTTTTTTTAATAGGGTGTATTGCTCAACAAGGTAACATTTCTGCTTACACAACAATTAAGGAAGAGAGTTCCTATGCCGATCCCCCAACCGGGGACTGGGTGACCAATGGTGTTATTACTCCCTTGGACCAAAAGATGGTTAACTTTTACATCCGTAATGCGGATGGAGCGATTGAGGTTTTGCTTAAAGATAATGCCCCAATCGGTTTGCAATCCCGTGTGCAAAGAGGCGGATTCGAAGCACGAAAGGTGGAATTTGAAATGGGAGAAAAACAATTTTCCTACAACTTGCCTAAGGATTTATATGTTAAACGAATCTTCAAGGATGCAGAAGCGATCAGGAAGTGGGAAGAGCGGGGAAGGCGTCCAATCATGGACGGAAAACTTTATATAGCTCCAATCCCCGACCAATTACCAACCCTTGCAAAGCCTTGGATATCAGGAAGATTTATTCGTGAAAACGGTCGTTTTATGGATGTGCAGATTGGTGATGCAATCTACCAAATCGGCACCCAGGGTCATGATGGACAGCACCGGATCATGGGACTTTTGAGTCAGAAAGATATCAAACCCTTTGTTCAGCAGGCTTTCGTTCACGGAAAGATGGAAGGAGATGTTTTTCATGCGAGCGAAGTCTGCCTGCGAATGCTCGAGGACTCTAAAAACCAGGATGATCCAAACCTTGGTCGGTACCTTTTCATTGGAGATTCAATTTCCGGAAATTATGACAAAGCTCTTCGTACTGCATTGATGGGAAAACTGAATATCTATCATCCTCCCACTAATTGCGGTCCAGTCCGCAAGGGCGTGGAAAATATTGTCCAGTGGCTCGGAGCTTATGACCAACCCGGACTGGGGTGGGAAGTGATCAGTTTTAATTTCGGTCAGTGGGATTCAGCCAATACCAAGGCTCGTTATCAGGAAGATTTGGAGAAAGTGATTGCAGAATTAAAGAAAACCAAGGCAAAACTGATCTTTGTAACCACGACTCCGATTCCCGGTGGATATCCTCCCCCTGGTGAACTGGGACCCGAAAATAAGGCAACCGGGCGAGTACAGAAAACCATGGAGCGATTCATCAACCCATGGGCACTGGAAGTGATGAGCCGGCATCCAGAGATCGCGATTTGTGATCAACATGCCCTCATTTCCAACGAAAAGTTTTATTCCACCTGGTTGAAAAAAGCTGGGTTTCATAAGAAAGGGGAAAACAATCCCTACGGAGATCTGCATATTGGGGGCTTACTGGGTGAACCTGTTGGCAGGCAATTAGCCCGTAAGGTGTTGGATGTTTTGGGACGGGAGGAGGAACCTCTCAGTCCTCATGGACTGGTGTCCAATGATTTGGATCCGAGAAGACAGCGTTCCGCCACAAAGGATATCGATGTTGACGATTTTTCTGACCTATTGGAAAGCGATCAAAGATTGCGCAAATATCGGCGTTGATTATTGCCTGGGTTTGTACTCAAAGGGTTCAATTCTTTTTAAAATCAGTTCATTAATGTCGCTTTTTCCTAGGCATAAAACATTTCACGGGCTAGATATATTGTAATGAAAACGCACAAGAACTTGTTCATATTCTCTCTATCTCTTTTTACTTTTTCTGCATTTGCAGAAAGTGCAAAACAAGATTCATCCTTACCACCGGTAGTGACCCCCGGAGTTTACGGAAATCCTAATAAAGTGGGGAAGGCACCATCTGATGCCATCGTACTTTTTGATGGAACGAACTTTAATCTTTGGGAGAGCACAAAGGGAGGGGAAGTGAAATGGAAATTGATTGATGGCGCCATGGAAGTGGTTCGTGGTACCGGTACGATTCAGACAAAAAAGAAGCTCGGATATGGCCAGTATCATGTGGAGTGGCGCACTCCAGACGAAGTAAAAGGTTCCGGGCAGGGTCGGGGGAATTCAGGTTTTTTCCCATTGGGAGGCCCCGAAGTTCAGGTTCTGGATTCGTACAAAAATTCCACTTATTCTCATGGTCAGGCAGGATCCATCTATAACCGCTACCCTCCCTTGGTTAATGCATGCCGGGCTCCTGGTGTGTGGCAGACCTATGATGTCATTGTACATGCCCCCGTTCAGGATAAGGAGGGGAAATACATTCGTAAAAGTGCTTACACGGTTTTGCATAATGGCGTTCTGATCCAGGACAATATGGAAGTGGGAGGAAGCAAGGGAAAGACCGGTAACCTTAGGCTCCAGGATCATGGGAATCCGGTACGTTATCGAAATATCTGGCATCGTCCATACCGGGATCCTCTTCCCATGAAGAAATAGTATTACCTTT
>NZ_CAXLMO010000075.1:0-17639 GCF_964187635.1 Candidatus Seribacter sulfatis
AGTAATTAACTCCCCGAATATCAATCTTACCCGAATACGGTACTGGAGTGGCGGACCAAAGTGAGAGAGTAAACAAAAATGAAAGTAGTAAAAAAGGCGGTATAAACTTCATGCTTTGCATGATTGTACGATTACACTGAATTGTCAATGTATTGGGGTTGAATGACAATCGATATAAAGATTACTGTCGTAAGAGATTCCTAGAACAGATCGTCAAATGCTGACCCAATGATGAAAACTTGATCAAGATATTGACTAACATTTCTGGGAAAACGGGTCAAAATGGGTCTAAGTCGGTCAAAATTGGCTTATTCAAAACAGAGCCCAAGAACCGCTTGAAACCTGTATCCTTACAGGGATTAGTGCCCGAAAAGGTCTTTGAAACTTTGGTGGAGGTGGCGGGAATCGAACCCGCGTCCCGCAATCTTTCTGATTCGGCGTCTACGTATGTAGTTCTCTTATTGATTTAGGACTAATGAAGGAAGGAACACCTATTAATCCGAGGTTATCTTCAACCGTTTAGCCTCCGATAGACAACCAAACGCTCCGAGGTTTTACCTGCCTTTTAACGCCCCGACCACCCAGCAGGTGTCAGTGGACTGTCGACGTCGCAGAACTAAGCTGCGAGGGCTTCGAACTCAGGTTCGAAGTTAACGATATTATTTTCGCCATTTAATGATTTGAAGCATTTTTTACGAGGCCAAGCGTCATCCTCGATACGCGACCGGATTTTCCACATTGCAGTCGAATCCGGAACACCCCCAACAAAATTTCAAAGACCAATTTTCAACATAAGCTTGAATGATGATTTCGTCAAGATTCTGGGTGGAGTATCACAATAATATAAGGGTGGTGAGTAATAAAATCGTATTTTTCGTTGCGAAAAAAAAAGATTAATGAAGACTTGTTACTCTTGAATGACTAAAACAAAACAAAACTTGCCTGGCGTCCAATATTTCAACCGTGAATTAAGTTGGTTAGCTTTTAATAACCGAGTTTTAGATCAAGCATTATCGACTCGCTATCCTCTGCTTGAAAGAATTCGCTTTCTCTCTTTTGTCTGTTCAAACCTCGATCAATTTTATGAAATTCGGGTGGCCGGATTACTGCAAAAAGTAGACGGTGGATCAACCAAAAGTGGGATCGATGGAATGCTACCTGCAGAATTGTTGGATGAGATCCGTATTCAGGCAGGGCGAATGGCAGAAGATAAACAAGCGTGCTGGAATAATGTGCTTCAACCTGCCCTTCATAAAAACAATATTTCATTCAAGAAGGTGGAGGAATTATCAAAGGAGCAATTCAATTGGCTGAAAACTTATTTCAAAAAGGAAGTCTTTCCAGTACTGACTCCTCTTGCGATTGACCCTACCCATCCATTTCCTCTCATACTCAATAAGTCTCTGAATTTAATTGTTGCTTTAAAGAATCAAAGGAAAAAAAAGGCAGATACTCTTATGGCGGTGGTTCCCGTCCCTCGCGTACTGCCAAGGTTATTAGAAATCAAAGCCAAGGGCACCACGAATAAAACATTTTTGTTCTTGAGTGATGTCGTCCGACATTTTGTGGATGACCTTTTCCCGGGTCATGTCGCCACTGGGGCCTGGGCATTTAGGATTACTCGAAATAGTCACCTCTATGTGGATGAGGAGGAGGTAGAAAACTTATTGCAAAGTATAGAAGAAGAATTACACAATCTGCGAAAAGGTGCTGCGGTTCGCCTTGAAATTGACAAGGGGGTAAAGGAAGAAGTTTTAAACTATCTGCTAGGTGCAATTCATTTATCGAAAAAAGATGTGATTCCTGTAGACGGACCCATTAATCTTTACCGTTTAATGTCGTTGCCTGGATTGATCGATCAACCCGAGCTTAAATTTCCCTCCTTTGAAGCTTACAGTCCATTTGAATTCGAAGATAAAGAAAAGATTTTTGATACTTTAAAAAAGAAAGATATTCTTCTCCATCACCCTTATGATTCATTTGGTCCAGTAGTAGACTTATTACGACAGGCTGCCATTGACCCGAATGTATTTGCGATAAAACTTACTATTTACCGAACAAATGGAAATTCTCCTATTGTGCGGGCATTGATGGATGCAGCAAAAAACGGCAAGCAGGTTACGGCTTTGGTTGAGTTAAAGGCGAGATTTGACGAAGAGGCAAATGTCCAATGGGCTTACAAGATGGAAGAAGTCGGAGTACATGTTGTCTATGGACTGCCGGGATTAAAAACACACTCCAAGTGCTGTCTTATAGTCAGGAAAGAAGACTCCAAGCTCACCAGTTATGCTCACTTGGGTACCGGTAATTACAATCCCAGTACAGCCAGAACATATACTGACTATAGTCTGTTTACCTGTCATCCATCGTACACATCTGATTTAACCAACTTATTTAATACTTTAACGGGGTACAGCCGAACGCCCCGGTTTAAAAAGCTCTTAGTGGCACCCTTTACCCTTCATGACCGCATGATCAAATTGATTTCGAATGAAATCGATGCTGTGCGTGACGGAAAGCCTGGGAAAATCATAATCAAGGTAAACAGTCTAATTGACCAACCAGTCATTGACGCACTTTATCTTGCCTCACAGGAAGGGGTAAAAGTGGAGCTAATAATAAGGGGGATATGCGGTTTGATTCCAGGTGTGAGAGGAATGAGTGAAAACATAAAGGTTCGCAGTTTACTGGGTCAATTTTTAGAGCACAGCCGTGTTTTCTATTTCCAAAATGGAAAGCCAGGATGTAAACTTTATCTTGGTAGTGCGGATTGGATGCCCCGAAATTTTCTACGTAGGGTGGAAGCCGTTTTTCCGATCGAGGATCCTGAAAAAATTGCCTCCGTATTAAACGACCTCGAAAAGATACTATCTGACAACGAAGGAGCAAGCCTGCTCAAAAAGGATGGAACTTACTCACGAATAAAGCCCCCCGCTAAATCCAAAGCTTCATTCTCTTCCCAACAGGCATTGCTGGAAAAATCTGCGAACCACCATACGGTGAAAAAGGAAAGTAAATCAACTACTCCCCCGAGAAAACCCAAGAATTAGAGCAAAGCAGACAACGAATAGCCCTAAGCCAATAATCGGATCCCTGGACAAACATAACAAGATACCGACTATACAAAGAATTGGTGCTACCGGTCTGCGCCAGTCAAATTTCATAGTTCACTATCTTACTCGAAACGGGATTTCGAGGGAAGAAGAAAGTGTTCCACCCGGCGGACGGCCCAAGTTGCCAACTGACTTACTTACCTGAATGACCAATCGATCCAGGGCTTGATTTCCGGATGACCTTGAAATAGTGGGAGAGATCAAAGTACCGTTCGAAGAAATCTTAAAAGATAAAAAGGCTTCCCCTTCAATCGCAATATTTGATTCGGATTGTAATCTCCGCCAGACTGCTTCGAGTTTTGATTTAACTGCTCCTAAGTATCGATTTAAGATTGTGGGATCGACTTGGGTTGATTGTGAAGCAGGATTCGAAATCGTAATTTGCGGGAGAGCGAATTTTTTTGGATCAATCCGAACTCGAGGTACCTGTTTAACCGGCTTGGAGGAAACCTTGGGCGGAGATTGAACAGGGTGCTTTTTTTGAAATTGGGCAATTGATATAGTCTTGGGTTTTTGGACAACTGGTTTGGGTTTTGGTTTTACAATCGGTCGAGGGGTAGGTTTTGGTTTTACGATTGGCTTGGGCTTTGGTTTTTGAACCACCGGTTTTGGTTTGGGTTTAGGTTGGGTAACAACCCTGGGTTTAACTGGAGTCACCACTGGAGGAACCGGTTTTGGTTCTGGTTTATAAACGGGGGGGGGCGGAGGCACGAATGAGGCAGATGCTAACTCAAAAACATGAACCTCTTCTTTTTCCTCCTCGCAACTTGGTAGAAAGCCCAAAAAACCTGCCAGTGTAATCAGTACCACATGGCCAATAAATGTATTCACGAAGAATCTCGATTCTTTCTTTGTTAATCCTAGCATATTTTATTCACCCGCATTTATAATGTAAGACCTAGAACCATCTTAAATGTTCAATCATAGTTGAATCAATCATTAACTAAATTTTCAAGAAACTTATAAATTGATTCATCGTATAATCTCCCGCCCACTTCAGCGATATTGTTATGTGACGCTCCTTTAATTTCGAGTAATTCATTGGGATGTGGGAGTGCTCGGTGAATTTTGCGGCCCTGTCGAAATGGGACGACCTCATCCATATTTCCATGAATAACGAGAGAAGGGCATTGAATAGACGAAACAAAGTTTATGTTTCGAAATCGGTCCCACGGCAAAACTGGAATTTCTGTAATAGTTCGAAAGGCACTCAAAAATGGAGTTTCAAGGACTAATCCAGCAACTTCATTTTTCGAGGCAAGAAAGCAAGACGGACCAGTCCCCAGGGATCGACCCCAAAGAATAATATTCTGTGGAGCCACCCCCATCTCGGTGATCAAATGATCATATAAACACTTGATTGCCTGGTAGCATCCCTCCTCTGTGGGGGTTCCACCACTCAAGCCATAACCTGGATAGTCATAAGAAATGAAATCACATCCAAACCGGGTGAGTTTTTTTAATTGCTCTCTTACCATCCCCAAGTCTTCTCCATTACCGTGACTGTAAAGCACAACTAAACCGTTCGTTTTCTTCGCCTCTTCCTGGATACATGCAATTTCAATTTCATTTGGGATAGATATTAAAAAATCGACCTCCTTTTTTGAATAAGTGGCGGGTTGAGGAAAAGGGAAAAGAATCTTCTCCGCATAAAACCATGCGAAAACGAGAAAGAGGAGATAGAAAAAAGCAAAAAGTAAAATAATTCTCGGCCAAGGTAGATTGATGAATTCGTTAAGCATAATATAAAGGTTACAAAAGAAATTGGTTAAGAATTATAGAATCGCAAGAACCTAAAGATTTAAATACTAATACTAGCATGAAAATTTGTTGTATTGGTGCAGGTTATGTAGGTGGACCGACGATGGCGATGATTGCAAAGAATTGCGTGGACTCGAAGGTTACGGTAGTCGATTTAAATCAAGAGAGAATTGATTCATGGAATTCTGACGATCTCCCGATATACGAACCCGGTCTTTTAGAAGTTGTTAAGGCAGCACGGGGAAGGAATTTATTCTTTTCTACTGAGATTGATCAAACCATACAAGATTCCGATATTATTTTTATCAGCGTCAATACTCCCACTAAGGATTATGGATCCGGTAAAGGGAGAGCGGCAGACCTCAGGTTTGTTGAGTCCTGTGCCAGGAACATTGCGAAGGTGGGAGGGGGCAATAAGATTGTAGTCGAAAAATCGACCGTGCCAGTCCGAACCGCACAAATGGTGAAAGAAATCCTGGGCGAATCAAATAATGGATTTTCTTATCAAGTATTATCGAATCCAGAATTTCTTGCCGAAGGAACTGCCATTGCTGACTTGGAGAACCCGGATCGAGTTTTAATTGGTGGGGATCAATCAAAAGAAGGACTTGAAGCAATTGAAAAGGTGGTCAGTTTGTATAATCAATGGATTGACAGGGAGAATATTATTACAACAAACCTGTGGTCTTCTGAACTTTCTAAACTCACCGCAAATGCTTTTTTAGCCCAGCGAATCTCAAGTATTAATGCAATTTCTGCCCTATGTGAGGCAACGGGAGCAGATGTGGATGAAGTCGCAAACGCAATCGGAACTGATTCTCGTATTGGTCCAAAATTCCTTAAGAGTTCTGTTGGATTTGGTGGTTCCTGCTTCCAAAAAGATATTCTAAACTTATCGTATTTATGCCAACACTTTGGCTTGCCAGAAGTCGCAGAGTATTGGGACCAGGTTGTCCGAATGAATGACTATCAAAAAGATCGATTCGTTCAACGCATCATGGATGCAATGTTTAACACGGTATCCGGCAAAAAAATTGCCATCCTAGGATTTGCATTCAAAAAGGATACCAATGATGCTCGTGAGTCACCTGCAATCGCGGTTTGTTCTAGATTACTGGATGAAAGAGCACATCTTGCAATTTACGACCCGCAAGTTCCTAAAGATACTATTCTGTCTTCCTTACGACTTGATGCAAATGACAAAAGAGTGTCATTTCATGATTGTGCAACTGATGCAGCAAATGGAACCCATGCGATTGCCTTGCTTACAGAGTGGGATGAATTTAAAAAGCTAAATTTAAAAGAAATCTATGCGGAGATGGAAAAACCGGCTCATTTCTTTGATGGACGAAATTTAATCGACCCTATTGAAGTACAAAATGCAGGTTTTAGACTTCATCGAATTGGAAAAGGGTAGGTTCTTTAAATCGCGGGTCGCCTCGCCGGTCTCGGCAACCTGCTGAGCACTTTATCGAGAACGCCATTTAAAAATTTCTTGGAGTTTTCTGTGGAAAATTCCTTACTAATTTCTAAAGTTTCATCAATTACAACTACTGGTGGAATATCGAGCCGGTATTGAATTTCATAAATCGCAACTCGAAGGAGTCCAAGATCGGCTTTTGCAATTCTCGAAAATTCCCAATTGTCGACTAATTCTTTGATCATTGAATCAATAATTTCTTTCTTCTCAATAATTCCATCCACAAGTTCTATGGCATAGGAGTAATAAATTTCATCCTTACCCAGCCGGAATATAAAATCTTTAAGATCACGGCTTATATCATCCGAAGGGTTCATTTCCCATTGAAAAATGAACCGAAATGCAGTGGCACGATTTTGCCGCCTTTGGCTCCACTGTGGGTTAGTAATTAAATCTTCGTCCATTTTTTGTAAAGGTGTCCCATTTCGATTGCGGCTTGTGCAAATTCATGGCCGCGGTCCAAGTCTCCGGTGATTCGTTCTTCCGCGTCTTTAATAGTATCGGTAACAATTATCCCGTTAATAATAGGTACATTGAACTTAACCACTAGTGATTGGATCGCATTACCCGCCGATTCCGCGACTAAATGGTGGTGCGAGGTAGTTCCTTTAATGACAACTCCCAACCCAATCATGCAGGAAAAAGTTTGGGCCTGTAATAATAATGACAAAGCCGAGGGAATCTCATTAGACCCGGGGACTCGTTCAATTAGTATAAACTCAGGTTTTCCATTTTGAGCTAAACAATCAGTAACACGGCCGAGAAGTGATTCAATAAGGCTTCGATTAAATTGAGCTGCCACTACGCCGATCCGTAAAGTTTGAGAGGATAAATGGGAGGAAGGTTGAATTTCTGAACTCATCGATTTTATTTCAGTAAAATTCTCTCAACAATCTCTAAGCCATATCCTTCTAATCCAACTACCTTCCTTCGATCCCTAGTAAGGAGTTGAAGTTTTTCAATACCGAGAGCCGCTAAAATTTGTGCACCAATGCCATAATCCCTAAAATCCATTTTGGGCATGGTAATTGCCTTACTAGACAAAGCATCGGAATCATTTGATTCTTTCTTTTGGAAATCTAAACGCCTAGATTCCATATAAAGTAAGACACCTGAACCATTTTTCGCAATAACTTCAAGTGCTTGTTCAATCGGGTTTGATGAATTGGAACCATCGTTCAGACCAAGGGAATCAGTAAGAATATTAGCCGTTTGTACACGAACCAGGGTAGGGGAATTTGTGGCAATAGAGCCAAGTGTCAGTGCGTAATGAATTCGACCATCCAGAATACTCCTAAAACCATAGAGCCTGAATTTACCAGATTTGCAGGGGAAATCAGACTCAGTAAACTTTTCAATCAGTTGTTCTCGTTGATGGCGGTATTCGATCAGAGCTGCAATTGATATAAGTTTAATTCCCCATTTTTTCTTTAACACCCTCAACTCTGGGAGACGGGCCATGCTGCCATCTTCATTTAAAATTTCACAAATCACTCCACTCGGATGGAGCCCTGCCAATGAAGCAAGGTCTACCGCTGCCTCCGTGTGACCGGCACGCTCTAGTACACCACCTGGGCGTGCTCGCAAGGGAAAGACATGCCCGGGTTGCACTAAATCCTGAGCAGTGGCAACGGGGTCGGCTAAAATCTTAATTGTAGACGCACGATCAAATGCGCTTATACCAGTTGAAATACCATGTGCCGCATCCACAGAGACAGTAAAATCTGTCTTTTGTGCCTCTCGATTATTCGAGACCATACTAGAAATCCCAAGACGATTTAATTGATTGCTCATTAAAGGAACGCAAATCAAGCCACGAGCGTCCCGAATCATTTGATTGACCGACTCAGGAGTAACCTTCGATGCGGCCATAATAAGATCACCCTCGTTTTCACGAGACTCATCGTCTGTTACAATGACTAAGTTTCCTTTACCAATCTCAGTAATTGCATCTTCTATGGGGTCGAAACCAGAATCAATTTGCTTTGACATAAGTTGGGATAGATAAATTAAGGAAATTTAATAAGATACAGATCAATCCTTTAATCTCAATGTAATTCGGCTAAAGAAGAGCTAATAAAGGGGAACTTTTAGCCTTTCTGGATCATATCATAAAACTCAGATTCGCTAATTATTGGAATATTCAACTTTTCGGCTTTGTTAAATTTTGAACCTGTACTAGAACCTGAAACTAGAAAAGAGGTTTTCTTACTCACGCTTGAAGAGACTCTCCCGCCAAGAGCTTCGATTTTTTCGACTGCTTGATCACGGGTAAGTTCAGACAATGCACCCGTTAAAACAAATATCTTACCGTCCAGGATTAAATCCAACTCCAAATCTGCAATGGGCAACTCAACTTGAAGGCCTTGGTCCTTAAAAAATCGGATCAAGTCTTGAGTCGCATTATCTTCAAAAAATGAAATCACACTTTTTGCCATAATTCCCCCAATTCCTTCGATTGCAGTCAAGTCCGACTCAGTTGCCTGGGCTAGCGTATGGAGCGACCTAAATACTCGAGCAAGATCCTTTGATGCAGAGACACCAACATGCTTAATTCCTAAGGAGCATATGAGTCTCCACAAGTCCTGTTCTTTACTTTTTTCAATTGATAAAAGTAAGTTGTCTGCAGATTTTTCAGCAAAACCATCTAACTGTAATAATTGATCTTTGGATAGATTATAAATATCAGAAAGCTTTATTGCTAAAGAACGGTCAACCAATTGCGAAATCACAGATTCCCCAAGATGGTCAATGTTCATACATCCCCGGGACGCAAAGTATTCAATTCTAGCTTTGATCTGATCCGGGCATAGCGAATTGGGACACCTCCAAGCGGTTTCTCCCTCCGTTTTAAAAAGTTCACTCTCACACTCAGGGCAAACACTGGGAAATGAAAATGGGACCAAGGAATGCTCTCTCTCGGAGAGTACCACCTCGACAACTTGTGGGATAATTTCTCCCGCCTTTTCCACGATTACTTGATCGCCAATTCGAACATCTTTTCGGCTAATTTCATCCGCATTATGAAGACTCGCCCTGGAAACGAGAGATCCGGCTAATTGAACTGGTTTCAAGCAGGCAACTGGTGTGATAGTACCGGTTCTGCCTACTTGAATGATAATATTTTCAAGCAGAGTCTGCTGTCTTTCAGACTCAAACTTATAGGCAATAGCCCACCTTGGCGCCTTGGCGGTAGTTCCGGCTACTTGCTGCATTTCAATAGAATCAAGTTTAATTACAGCCCCATCAGTTGGATAGGAATAATTATTTCGCTGTTCATCCAAATGACCAATGGCAGCCCAAGCCCCTGAAGCAGAGGAGACTGCCTGTAAGAATTCAACAGTGGGCAAGCCCCAGACTTTTAGGGAGTGATGAAACTGCGATTGAGTGGAGAAATATCCTGAAGGGTGACATGCACCAAGTCCATAAACGACAATTTCGAGCTTTCTGCGCCTCGCTTCTTTTGGGTCTAAGAGTTTGACTGTACCGGCAGTTAAATTACGGGGATTTGCATAGAGATCCAACCCCTCATTCTCTCTTTCTGAATTAATACGATTAAATTCATCATGGGCCATAAAAATCTCTCCACGAATCTCGATGAGAGAGGGAAAATTTGCAGAAGTGATCTTGGTTGGAAGATTTTGAATATGTATTATATTTTGAGTAATAATATCACCCTCAATGCCATTACCTCGTGTAGTTGCCTTCACTAAAACTCCCTGTTCGTATGTAAGGGATACCGCAACTCCATCAATTTTTGGTTCAACAACATATGGAAGTTCTTCTTTTTCCAATATCTTGCATAATCTTTTATTAAACTCAAAAAACTCCTCTTCATCGTATGTGTTATCCAGACTGAGCATCGGAGAAATGTGAATGTGGGACTCAAATTCCTCAAGCCTGTCATCGCCTACGACGGGAACTAGTTCTCTCTTCTCATTGCCTAACTGATCCTCCTCGCCCGCAAATAAGCCGAGCATGTCATCCTGAGAACCCAATGAGTCGAACTCCTGCCTTAGTCGATCATATTGCTGATCGCTAACCTCAGGCTTTGCATTCCGATAGTACGCCTCGTCATATTTCTTAAGCAAGCCTTCCAGCTCCTTCCTTCGACGCTCCAAATCTTTCATTAAATGGAGATAAGAACTAAAGGCGAGCGACTGCCGCCTTCATCCTAGCCGCAGCTAATTCAAGCAGACTGTAGGTACATCCTAAGTTTAGGCGAAGGAAACCAGGAGCTCCAAAGTCCTTGCCATTTGACAAGCCAACTCCTGCGTCTTCAAAAAATGAAAAGGGACAATCCACATCCAAATCCCGTGCATCAATCCAAAGGAGGTAGGTAGCTTGGGGCGAGTAGGGGGTAAGCCCCTTCACTGAAAGAAGTTCATTAAATACAAAATCTCGATTCGCTCGTAAATAATGAAGCAACCGGCTCCGCCATTCTTCACCCTCTCGATAAGCAACTTCAGCTAGCCTAAAACCCATAGCAGGGGGATCGGGAACTATCCCGCTCATCGCCCCCTTGAAACGACGCCTTAACTCGGGATTTGAAATAACAGCAAATGAACAACCAAAACCTGCCAAGTTAAAGGTCTTGCTGGGTGCCATAAGAGTAATGGTTCGGTCGGCAATTTCATCGCTCAAGGAAGCAAATGGGATATGTTTCAATGAATCTTCTAGAATTAAATCACAATGAATTTCATCGGAACAGATATAAAGGCCACGCTCTAAGATAAACTCACTCAACTGAGTAAGTTCATTAAGGGTGAAGTTAGTTCCCACTGGATTGTGGGGGTGGCAGAGCATAAATAAGTCTCCGCTCTTAGTGTGCAGAGACTGGAGATAATTAAAATCAATAGTGAACCTGTCATTCTCCAAGACCATAGGAACCTGAGTGCAGGTAAGCCCGGAGTTAGATGGGCTCGAAAGGAAGGGAGGATAGACAGGAGTATTGGTAATTACTTGCGTCGCTTGATTGGCAATTGCCCTACAGGATACATTTAATCCACAAACCATCCCGGGCAACCAGGTGACCCACCCTTGATTGACCGACCAATTGTACATGTCAGACATTCGCCCGACAATCGTATCAGTTAAAGTCTGCGGGCAAATTCCGTATCCAAAGTTTCCCGCCTTGCAAATTTCTTGTGCTTCCCTGGTGACTTCCACTGGAGAACGAAAGTCCATATCAGCGACCCACAAGGGAATGATCTCTGAAGATTCGTATTTAGCCCACTTTAGACTGCTAGTCCCTTTCCTGTCTGGGACATCATCAAAGAGTTTATCTGGTACTCTCAATAGAAGCGTAAGCAACCGAGCTTATTGCCAAGAGTACAGGTATTTTAATCCGATAAAATCGACTTCTTGATCAAAAGCGTGACTGTACTCGAAAGCAACTCCATGAATGTCATTAATCCACCAAGTTAAACCCACATCTATTGAGAAATCATTTTGACTGAAGTCTGACCATAATCCCAGGAAATTTGCACCAAAAGACATAGAGAAATAATCAGTAAAAAGCACTTCTGTACCAGCCAATAACTTCCATGTAAAACCATCTTTTTTCATACGGACCATCGCATCATCGCTTAAATAAGAAATGCCTCCACCTGCAAAAGGGCGAAACATGCCGTTTTGAAACACATAGTCGTCGTAATGGTAAATATAATCAAGTCCTAGTTCCCATGTCGATTCATCGGAAGCATTTGAATCCACGCTGCCGTAATCAAACCGCAAAACAAAATCAGCGGAATCTGATGCTGGACTATTTGCCGACAAACTGAGGAAGTCACCTTCAATGTCAGCACCCTTACCACCATCCGCCATGGCGTAACCAAATCCCATGTAATACTCGCCAAGACGGGACTTAGAGTAAGCGGAGTTAAATAAAACAAGAAAGCTAATTAGGGCTAAAGCAAAGAATTTCATAGGTAATTAATAAAAGACTTCGATTGCACTAGTCAACATGTATTAGGGCTTATCTCGTACCGGAATTACAATAGCGGCTTGAATATCATTCCAGTAGCTTTAAACATGCGGGCTGACATTTGTTTTTTGGTAAAAAAAGGTAGACCGGGGAAATTGCCGACATCTTTCCAGTTATGGAAAAAGTCACCACTCCCCGCTGGGACTTGTTCTTTTCCTGCTTTAAGTTCAAAAGAAGAATGAGCACGGATAGGCCAAAGATCAATAAAAGGAAATGCCTCCGAAATACGGTATAAAATCATATTAATTTTACTTAATAGAGGTCTTTCTTTCTTTATTTCAATCAAGTAACTATTTTGAGGTTGGATGTCGTTCTTGATACTGTGCTTTAATTTGGATGAAAAATTTTTATCATGAATAATAACGCCAAGTTCAGTATTATAAATCTCGGAACGGGGATCTAAATTGTAAGAGCCCACAAATGCAATCTGTTCATCAATCACAAGTGATTTTGCATGGAGTGATAGATAGGGCACCGCATTTAAATGGATATTTTTTCTTCCCCGTGATTTAATTTGGTTATTCCCAGTACCAGTTCCAATAACGGGCAATGACTTACTTATTTTAAAATGAGCAACACCCTGTTGTGAAAGTTCCCTCCTGAAAGGCAATCGGCTTAGGAGTTTTTCGTAACTCATCATATTTGCAATATCAGTTGGAATTGGTTTAAATTCCCACATTTCAAGATTTAGTTCCTCCAGGTATACCCGTTTTTCTTTATAATTTGCTGCATAAGTGACCCAGTTGTCGGTTGCTGCAAGACTGTTCGTAGAAATCACTACCGATACATCATTCCTCTTCTGCTTTAATTCAGTAAACGCTTTTTGAATGTCCGAACTGAGAACTACATAGGGAGATTGAATGACTATATCTGACTCTGCATCTTTCATTAAAGCCAACAATCTCTTCGTAACAGCGGAGTTGGAAACTGGAGCACGATCAACCTTATCGGGCTGGTCATAAATCCACTCCACTCTCTCCACCTCGGACAATAAGTCGGTAAAATGATCTTGGATGTATTTTGTGTTACTTGCCTGGGCACTAATCTGCTTAAAAATATCATATTCAAAAAATCGCCTCTTTTGTAATGATTTCGAGAAATTATTTTCGACCAATAATTTTTTAACATCAATCAGCTCGCGAGTTGATATTGAATTATTTGAATTCCAGTATGAATAGAAGCAATTCGTAATCTCAGTACCACTGGGAAGTATAAGAAGAACATCTCTGTCTTTATAATTCATTCCAATTACCTGGTCAAAGTAGTGATTATTAATGTTCCGCCCACCAGTAAGGGCGATGTAATTATCAACAAGCAAAAGTTTATTATGCAACCGAACATTATGATCATGAAAATCAATGGTCAGGTCAGAAAACTTTTCAATAAAAGAAGGAGACAGTTTTTTAGCACTTGGATTAAAGTATTTAATCTCGAAACTTGGTCCGAGTGTTGAGAGCAGTGCAATCACGTCAGGTTGATGTTCATTAAACATATGATCTATTAATAATTTGACCTGTATTCCACGTTTTTGATTGGCCTGTATTAATTCCCAAAGAATCAATTTCCCCACCTCATCAAATTCCCAGGAAAAAGTCTGAATAGAAATACTCTTCTGTGCAGAACGAATGAGATTAATTCGAAGAGTGAGTGACTCTTCCCCATGATCTAATAGAAGAGCTCTTGGTTGGTTTGCTAAAGTTACATCCTCTAATAATTCCTGCCAAATACGGAGAGTTCCGACCTCTTCAGGAATAGTGGTAACTGAGGAATCATTAAATGGTTCAAAGGTGGGAATTGAATTACTCCGGCAGGATATAAAAGTAAGGACCCACAATACCACCAAGTAATAGGACAACTGATTGATCGCGAAAAAAGAAACTACAGTACTACTATTGAAGGGTGTGCTTTTCATGCCATCAATCTAGGTGATTTAACTACTGTCAAGAATATCAAACCCGAAACAAATATCAGGCTACAGGAAAAATATGCCATGCCTTCAAACCCTAGTATCCCCAAGATAGAATATCCCACAAATGGGGCACACGCCCCCCTGACTCCAGTCATAAAAACATGAGCCCCCATATATTCTGCCTCTAAGCCACTCGGGGCGAGCTTTGTTACCCACAAACTCCAGGCAATTGAAGCTCCGCCATTTGCGACACCAGCAAGAGTAGAACCGATCAACAATCCCCAGAAATTAGTGGAGAGAAAGAAGATTAAAACCGAGGAAAATAAAAATATATTTAAACTTATCCTGTAGGGAACAAAGGAAACTCGGTCAAATAATTTGCCCCAAGCTCGAGAAGTTAAAACTCCAGCAAATGAGTAGACCACCACAATTATAGCAACCTCACTGTTACTTATCCCAATCCCTCCATTACCAACCATATATTCGATCCGAAGTGGAATAGTCATAATTACACCTAAGCCCATCAACATCCACCCAAAGAGCATCCTCCCAAACAATCGATCTTTCCAAATAAAAGTGAGTCCACCAAAAAGATTCGAGCTAGAACGGGAAGGCTTCACCTCACTTGAGGGCATTAAAAATAAAGCCACTGATGCGAAAAAAGCGGCCAGCCCCATCCCCCAAAAAAGATAATGATACTGCCCCCCATTTGAATCAAGAAACAAGCCAAAGTAGTAGGTAAAAACCATTCCTACCACTGAAGCAAAAATGAAATTCCATGAAATATTCTGTCCCCTTTTATTAGACTTATAATTGGAAGAATACACATGAATCATTAGACCAGGCATTTGTGATAATGAAATTTGGGCAATAACCAAGAAGACGGTGTACGGTACTATACTTTTGACCTGCGAGCAGCTTAACAATGCCAGGCTACAAATCGCCATAATGATTCCCGCGATATGCGTAACAGGTTTATTAAATATTGAGCAAGCTCTTACTGTCCATGGCATTAAAAAGAAACCAAATGCAGAACCCGCTGCTAGAACTGACTTATACCCCTGAGACGCATCCAAGAATCGAATCGCGACCAGAATAACAAAGACATTAAAACCAACCTCCAGGATTCCGTTGAGCGAGCAACGAAACAAATCAAGTCGTAAAGTCCTTTGAGTTAAATCCTTCAAAGAATGTGGAGATCGAGAAACTCTATGTACAAAATCGGGTTTCGAATGATTTCTCTGCGGCTTCGTCTCCAATTAAAATAATTTCTCCATCCTCAGTAAATTGATTATCAGGGGAAGGCGTAATCACCGTCCCCGCATCTCCCTTTATTGCAACTATACTACAACCCGTCTTTTCAGTTATTTTACAATCTTGAACTTTCACACCAACAAGGGACTTGGGAGTTTTCTGACTAAAAACATCCAATCCTTCGGTCACCATAAGAATTTCCGCGCGGTTCAATAAATTAAAAATGGTGTTAGCCCCCATATGATCCTGAGACATAACAAAATCAGCACCGGCACGATGAAGGGGCTCAATATTGCGATGAAGGAAAGCTCGAGTAATAATCTGAATATCAGGCCGTAATTTCCGACCGTATATGGTCAGGTAAACATTACTTTCATCGTCATGACTGGTAATAATTAACGCGGGGGCTTTATTGATCCCGGCACGCTCAAGAACGGCTTTCTCTGAGGCGTCTCCCAAGATCGAATTGGAGACCATGGCTGCCTTTTTCTCATCTGATTCAATAACCCGATAAGGAATATTTCTCTCTGCGAGCGCTTTTGCAGTCTCCCGTCCCACTCGACCTGCTCCGATAATAATAACCGGAGAATTGTTAGTCTTGAAATCCCGAAAATCATGATCATATTTAGCAAAATGGCCCTCCGTTCCAGCAAGGAGTAATACGGTGTGATTGTTTAACATCGTATCCGGGCCAGGAAGTTCAAAGTGACCACGTTCCCACATGCCAACCACATTGACGCCGTAATTCTCGCGAAGCATAGCGTCTTTAAGCTTCTGTCCCACCAATGGAGTGCCGTGTATAGTGGCTTCCGCAATCAAGACCTCATCAAATGAACCAATCACATGGGTGCTATTATCCGTACAGCAAATCCTCCTGGAAAGAAAACGACCCATCTGCTTGGCCGGTCTAATAACATGAGTAGCTCCTGCCAAGGAGAGTATTTCCTCAGATGTAGCCCGATTGCATGTACTGACAATAGATAAATCAGGAGATGAATCTCTCGCCCGAAAAGTGATATTTACATTTCGAATGTCATCATCGGTAGTGACAACCATTGCCGCATTCTCAATCGATGCATCTTCAAAAGTTTGCACTTCATCCAAATTTCCTAGCATTACTGGAATATCCATATCATGAAGTCGGAGTGCCTCCTTTAAATCCGATACAATCAAAACAAAAGGATATCCAAATTGGCTAAGTTTATCCATCAGTACATGACTGATCGAATCATAATGAGTTAAAATTACATGCTTTTGCTTCACTGCATCAAACCTACGGGCAACCCGGGCACCTGTTTGATATTCCATAAAAGGCTTGTAAAGAAATTCCATAAAAACAAATGGAAGAACCATAAAAAGGTAGAAGACCCCGGTGAACATGACCAACATTGAGAATAGCCGGCCCGAATCGCCCGAAAAAGTAATATCTCCATACCCAAGGGTAGTCATTGTAGTGAGGACCCAATAGAGGGACTCGATCCAGCCGATTGAAACCCCACCCAATTCCTTAGACATTAAATTTATGTAGACCTGCATGTAGCAAACCACAAAAAGAACTAAGATTAAGCCAAAGCGAAGAAAGCGAGTCGCATTTTTTCTCTTATTTCTCTGCTTGAAAACAGAAGGAATGGATTGGATAACATCTTTCACTAGTAAAATCTTATTTAAAGATATAAACCTTTGCGGGCGAGAACCTTTTCACTCATTTCGAAAAATGAATTATGAAATATAAATTTGTTCTTTGTTATTGCCCGAATCGCTATCAAAAGAGTACTTCAATAAGATGCATTATTTGAAAAAGAATTCAGTTCAGATCTTTTTTCTTTCTTTCCTGACTCTCACTCTTCCGGCAAAAGAAAAAAATTCCCGATTAATTACCCATGGAAATGCATCCACCTTATCCCCCAATGCACAGTTTTTGGATTGGAATCGATTTAATGGACCTTTTGATAATGCCACATCAACGGAAACTCAGTTAATTGAAAATTGGGGAGAGGGTGGGCCTAGAGTAATATGGGAAGTAACAAAAGGGGAGGGGTATGCCTCACCCGCAGTATCAAAAGATATACTTATTTTATTTCATCGGGAAAATGGAATGGAAACGATTGAAGGATTAAATGCTGAAACGGGCACAAG
>NZ_CAXLMO010000076.1:0-7553 GCF_964187635.1 Candidatus Seribacter sulfatis
TGATCTGCACACCCGCACGGGGGTAAGACCCAAGCCTTTAAAACGTGGAACCGTACCCACGGTTCCCCTGCGTGCCCTGATCCCCAAAGGAAGTGAAAATATTATCGTGGCTGGAAGATGTGTCAGCAGTGATCGTCTTGCCAACTCAGGTCTGCGGGTACAAGCCGCCTGTATGGGAATGGGACAGGCAGCCGGGGCAACCGCTGCACTGGCAGCAGAATCGAACACTACGCCAATCAAGGTTCCCTTATCCAAGATTCACGGACTTCTTCAACAGCACGGGGCCATTATCCCCGCCAAGGCATAATTTTACTTGAAAAAACGACGACTAGTCTCCCTCTTTAATGCCATCCTGTTTGGGGTGATGGCAGTGACTGGGATAATTGCTTTTATTCAACCGTTCTCGATTGAAATCATTGGCCTGCATGCCCTCACCGGATTCCTTTTCATCGGAGTGGTTGTCGGCCATATTTTCAATAATTCGGTTGCCCTGAAGAAGTATATCAAAAGTCCTGTAGTACTTGGAGTAATCGGGGTTACTATTTTTACAACGCTCCTGTTTTATTATCAACCTGCTCCGATTAAGAAAATACTTGGGCTGAGTGGGAATCTTGGCCCTGCCCTCGACCTTTTTGAAATGGATGAGAAAGGAATGACCTACAAGTACACCCCGGATCCCGGTTACAAAATGCTCATTGATCTGCGAACCGGACCAGCATACGATCTTAAAAATCCGCCACGGTTGGCGGTGTGGATGGAAAACCAGTCACTCTATCATATCAAGACTCTCTATGTTTCCGACACACCCGATATCCGGGAACAACTCCCCTACTGGGCATTTAAGGTCAAAGGATGGGAAAAAGCCCAGAAGGAAGCGGAAGAAAAAAACCTCAGCCTTGAGGATTCGGTCGATGCGGTATCGGAGGCAACTGCCAATGGCTCCTTCGATCCGGCTGATTATATTCTACCCACCGAGCAAAACGCATCCATGCCCTATCGGGTTATGATCGAAGTCAACCAACCCAATGATCCATCGAGTAAACTGGATGATCAACCATCCCTGGTTTATGAGGTGGAAGTCGACAATTATGACCCTTACACTTTTCAGCTTCTTGAATTAGTGGGATTCCCGGTTTTAGAAAAGGATACGGAAAAAGAGGAATGGTACCTCAGTTATGCGGATGAAAGTATAGAGTCTGCCTTTGAAATAGTGGACAGCGTGCTTTTACAAATTGACCGGGCAGTGGACAAATCATTTTTCAAAAGTACAACATCTCCCTAATTTTTGGATAATATTTCTAAGATTTCATTTTTCGCATAAGAAAAGAAATCTTTAAGACATTTACAGAATAATTACTGAAATTATGTCGAATTTTAACCCAGATGAAATCATTCAAGATGTCCTTGCGGGAGACAAGGACAAGTTTCGGACACTCGTTCGGGAATATGGATTATTGGTCCGTGGCTACCTTGCATCCAGAGTCTACCATTTAGAGGATGCCGAGGACTTGGCGCAGGACTCCTTCCTTATTGCTTTCTCCAAGCTATCTTCCTACGAGATCGGGACGAATTTCCGGGCATGGCTTTTGAGCATCGCCAAGTATCAGTTGTCCAATCATTGGCGCAAAAGTAGTCGGCGGGCCAACACCATGGATAAATTCAGGCATGACATTGCCGGTGCCATCCAGCCAGAAATGGTCAAAGCATCCGATGAGATGAAACAAAACCAAATTAATAAACTGCTCCACTGTATTTCCGAATTACCTGACCGTACCCGTCATTTGATTAGAGCGGGACTCGACGGAGTGCGCATGGAAACTCTCGCTGAAGAAATGAATTTAAAACCCAACGCAATTTACCAACTTCGCCATCGTGCACATATCGCCCTGCGTAAGTGTATGGAGAACAAGGAACCAGAAACCGCATCATGAAAAACTTCGATAAAGACCCCGATTTCCTGGATCTGCTGGCCGCTTGGCATGAAAACAAAAATCTATCCCCCTCCAGACGTAAAGAACTCCTCCGGCGTTTGGAAAACGATGAAAGGCTAAGGATCGAACTGGCTCGAGAAATCGAAATGGCCGGTCTCACCCGGGCCGTTCAGGTTGGTGAACCCAGATGGTTGGAACTCGAAGAAAAACTCGGGGTTTCCAAAGATCAGGGCTCTCCAGATTTTGAATCTTCAGTTATGGGCCGTGTTTCAAAATCTGCCACACCACAAGCTAATCAAACTCTCTCCTTCCCTAAGTTCGCGTGGATTGGATGTGCGGCGGCTTTGGTATTTGCCCTTTTCTATTTATCGAACGAAAAACCCATTGAACTCGGGGTCGCTCAGGTAATTAGGCTTGAAGGGGAAGATCATGGTCATCACCAAAATCAATTTTTAAAGAAAGGGGAAGAATTCACCATTGAGCAAGGATTAGTCGAAATGGCCTTTCGTGACACTGGGGTACACCTCGTGGGCACTGGTCCTCTTAAAATGACGCTAATTAGCAATGACCGCGTTTTTCTTAATGAGGGTGAAATAAAGCTTGTGGTACCTCCTCAAGGAATTGGCTTTGTAGTGGATACTTTGGAGCGAAAATTCGTGGATTTGGGCACCAGTTTCGTGGTGCAGGCAAATGATGAGGGCTCGCAGGTTCTTGTTCTAGAGGGAGAAATTGCAGTAGGGGCAAGAAACGATAAACCGAGTCAACTTATGGGTAAAGGGGCTATGGCTAATTTTGACCGTGATGGAAAAATGGATTTGCGTTCAGAAAAACACAGTGGAGTACCTGAGCTATCCGTTCCACCCATGGTTCAAACTGCTTCTTCTTTGAACGGAAAAATCTTTGGTATCGCAAAAGGGTCTGAACCTATCCCTTCCAGCAAAGACGAAATTCAGGAAAAGAGTATCACCAAACGGTTTCTATCTCTGGTTAAATCAGGATTTAAGAACACAAAAGGACTCGAAAACTTTATTCAAGGGCGTCCACTTCGCTACACCGGTATAGCTGGGAGTTACAATCATTTTCCTAAAAATGTAAGCCTCGGTTCTTATCCCGAAATACATGGATGGATGGCATGGTATCAAGGAAAAGTAAAAGCTCCCGAACCCGGCCGTTACCGGTTCTGGGGCTATGCGGATAATAACCTTCTCGTATCCATAAATGGCAAGCCGGTATTTGAGGGCTCACGCTGGGATTCTCATCTTCGTAACGACCTTAAGGTTTTTCGGAATAACCATCCTTCCTTTCCTTGTCTGAATTCAAGAGCCGGCTTTGCCCGTGGAAAATGGATCACTATCGGCGATGAACCTGTACAAATTGACCTTCTCTTTGGAGAAAGAAGTCAAAATCTTACTTCAGGTATCCTGCTCATCGAAAAAGAGGGTACATCTTATGAAAAAACTTATTGGGGACAGCCCAAATGGCCCTTATTCCTGACCGAGTTGCCTCAAGAAAAGCAATTGGTCGAACTTGATGAATTACGCATTCATATGGAAGAAAACATACAGGGCTCCTTTTCCGTCTCCAATGATAGTGTTTGGAAAGTGGTTAAGGGTACCTGATCTTCTTTCCCTCATTTCGGTTTTCCGGTTTGCCCCCAACTCTTACTCTTGAAATTATTTTGATTTCATTATCCCCCTTAATCTATGAAAAACAAAACCAATCGCTCCACATACATAACCCTTATATCATTCCTCCTTTCATGTCTATCGGCAGGTGCAACTGTCGATCTCTTCAACGGGAAAGACCTCAGCGGTTGGCTTGGGAAAGAAAGGTTTTGGAAAGTTGAGAATGGTACCATTATTGGAGAGACCACGCCAGATAACCCAACTCCCGCTAACACCTTTCTTATTTGGAAAGGAGGAGAGGTAAAGGATTTCGAATTTTCCTGTCAGGTAAAATTTCAGGGAAATAATTCTGGAGTCCAGTACCGCAGCAAAGCAATAGGAGATTTGAACGATTGTGTACTGAGCGGATATCAGGCTGACTTGCACCCCAAACAGGAATTCTTTGGCATGCTTTATGGAGAGAAGTATGGCAAACGAGGAATCATTGCCAGGCGTTGGCAAAAAGCGGACGCACGGGGGGATAAGGATGTGAAAATCCTTGGTTCAGTGGGTGATAAAACTGAACTCGATGGGGCCAAATGGAACAAATTGACTATCGTGGCCGTGGGCAACCGTTTGATCCATATGGTCAATGATGTGGTAACCGTCGATGTAACGGAAAATCATCCCGATGCGATCGCTAAAGGCCACCTCGGACTTCAGCTACATCGCGGTGTACCCATGAAGGTCGAATTCAAGGCTCTTAAGTACAAAAAATTATCGGGGGCTGCTGCCAGGAAAGCCCTCGAAAACGCAACCGGTGAGAAGCCTAAAAAACAGGCCTCTAAACCAGCACCCAAGCCAAAAATGGAATCTCTTGCCCGTTCAGCCACTTCTCCCGCACGAATCAATATTGCCGACGGATTTAAGATTGATCTGCTTTATTCAGTACCCATGGACAAACAGGGTTCATGGGTTGCCATGTGTATGGATAATAAAAACCGCCTGATCGTCAGTGATCAATACGGTGGGATCTTCCGTTTTCCTATTCCAGCTGCAGGCAAGAAAATTGATCCCGCCAGCATCGAGCAAATCACCTATTCCGCGGAACGGGCAGGCATGAGCAAGCCAACGGATGCACAAAAAAAACTTCCACAAATTGGACATGCACAAGGACTTTGCTACGCCTTTGACAGTCTTTATGTCGTAGTCAACTCCCGCTCGAGTTCAACCGGGGCCGGCGTATTCCGCCTCTTAGACACTAATCAGGACGATAAGTTCGACAAAATTATAACCATTAAAAAACTCTCCGCCACCGGGGGCGAACACGGTCCGCACGCCATCATTCCAGCTCCGGACGGCAAACATTTATATGTGGTCATGGGGAACCAGACCCCACTCCCGGAGGACTACACCCACTCCCGGGTTCCGGAACTCTGGGGAGAAGATCAATTATATCCATCCCTGCAGTATTTCATGAAGGGCGCGGTCGCTCCGCTCGGGCATTTTGCTCAGATTGACCCTGAAGGAAAAACCTGGGAAGTTATGTCCACCGGTTTTCGTAACCAATACGATGCTGCGGTCAACCGCGAGGGTGAGCTTTTTACCTATGATGCGGATATGGAGTGGGACATGAATACACCCTGGTATCGTCCCACCCGCGTGAATCATGTGATCGATGGATCCGACTTTGGATGGCGCACCGGTTCCGGTAAATTCATGGATTATTGCAGTGACACCTTTGGCACCGTGGCTGATGTGGGACCCGGCTCGCCCACAGGAGTATGTTTCGGCTATGGAGCGAAGTTTCCAGCCAAGTACCAAAATGCATTTTTCATCAGTGACTGGTCTTACGGGAAATTATATGCGGTACATTTATCTCCCCAAGGTTCAACCTATACTGGAAAGGTCGAGGAGTTTGCCAGTGCCCAACCTTTCCCGCTCACCGATCTTCTGGTCAATCCAAAAGACGGTGCGATGTACATTGCCGTGGGAGGAAGAAAAGTGCAGTCCGGGCTTTATCGTATAACTTACGAGGGCAAGGAATCCACCGTACCGGCAAAATCCATGTCCGGCGGTGAGGAAGCCAGAAAACGCAGGCAAGCATTGGAATCCTTTGTCCAAAGAGAAGCCAAACCTGCAAATAAAAACCAATTAAACAAAATTTGGAGCTCTTTAGCTGCCCAGGACCGTGGGATTCGCCATGCCGCCCGAGTCGCTCTGGAAAAACAGCCCGTTAAAAAATGGAAAGGCCGATTAGCCTCTGAAAAAAGCCCGATCGCTGCATCCGCTGCTATGATTGCCTTGGCCAGAGCTGATGCTACAAGCGGTGAAACCGTATTGCAAAAAGCAATGACTTTTAAATACAGGGATCTCAAATCCCGTCAGCAAAAGCTCGACCTACTCCGATCCATCACCCTTGCCCTGACCCGTGGAGGTCAGCCTGCCGAGGAGCAAAAGGGAAAGCTGATCGCATGGCTTGATCAGATTTACCCAGCATCCACACCGGAGGAAAACCGTGATCTTTCCGCAATTATGCAGTTCCTCCAGGCACCATCGGCAGCAAGAAAGGGAATGGCACTTTTAAGGGGAGCTTCCGGACAGGAGGAACAAATCGGTTATGCCCTTAATCTCCGCCATCTAAAGAACGGATGGACCTCCCTCCTACGCGAATCTTATTTTAAATGGTTTGTACGGGCGGGTAACTTCAAGGGAGGTGCCCGACTCAACAACTACCTGGATGGCATTAAAAAAGATGCGATTGCCAGTGTTAAGGACTCGCAAATGACCGAGGGACTGAAAAAGATAATTGATACAAAACCCCAGTCCAGTGCTCCCCAGTTTACTTTTGAACCCCGTACTTTTGTCAAAAATTGGACAATGAAAGAAATGGGCAAATGGGTACCCAGTGGAGTACCCGGAAAGAGAGACTTTAAGAATGGCCGTCAAATGTTTGGTGCAGGGAGCTGCTATGCATGTCACCGAATCGGGGGCGAAGGAGGAGCGGTTGGACCCGATCTTACTTCCGTTGGTGGTAAGTTTGGAGGTTACGATCTGATTGAGTCCATCGTGGATCCCGGAAAAGAAATAAGTGATCAATATGGATCAAGTATCTTCAGCCTCAGCGATGGTTCTCAACTTAACGGCCGAATCATGAACATGAGGAACAATGAGTACTGGATAAACACCGATATGATGCAGCCCAGCATGGTTACCAAAGTAAAAGCGGAAAATTTAGCTTCTATTGAGCCATCCACGGTTTCCATGATGCCTCCAGGACTGCTAAACACCATGGACAAAGAAGACATTCTTGATTTAATGGCCTATTTAATTGCTGGTGGTAAATCGGATCACCAACTTTTCGCCAAATAGTTTTTAAATTCAATCTTACATCCAGCCCTTTTACCTATGAAAAAACTCATTAGCTTACTCTGCTTATTTGGTGGAACCCTTGGGGTATCTGCTCAAAAATCTCCCAATGTTCTCTACATCATTTCCGATGATCAGTCTTGGACCGACTATGGTTTCATGGGGCACCCTCAAATTAAAACCCCAAACTTGGATAAACTCGCCAACGAAAGCGTGCTTTTCGAGCGCGGCTATGTCCCCACCGCTCTCTGCCGTCCTTCACTCGTAACTTTGATCAACGGCCAATACGCTCACAAACATGGAGTTACCGGAAATGATCCATCTCCCAAACGCTATCTCAAAGAAAAAAGTAATCAAAAGAAAGCTCAGCTTATTTCCTATCTCGACCGTTTCGAAACCTTACCCAATTTACTTGGAGAAAAGGGATACCTCAGCCACCAGAGCGGAAAATGGTGGGAAGGAAACTTTAAGCATGGTGGGTTTACACACGGAATGACACGTGGCTTCCCCCAACCAGGGGGACGCCATGGAGATGATGGATTGAAGATCGGACGGAATGGCTTACAGCCGATTGAGGATTTTGTGGACCATGCAATGAAGGAGAATAAGCCTTTCTTTTTATGGTACGGGGTTTTCCTTCCACACACCC
>NZ_CAXLMO010000077.1:0-6401 GCF_964187635.1 Candidatus Seribacter sulfatis
CTGTACTTATTAATTTCATTTAAGTTGTGAACTATAATTAGTCAGTGAGAATTATATTAGAATGCATGAATATTAAGTAAAAAAATTATTTTGAATGGTTGTGAATTATAGATGAAAACAATTTTATAGATTGGAACAATAACCACCCAACCAGCTCGAAAGGTCGCATTAACTCAGTTCGTATTGAACTGCAATATGTCATCTTGTTGTCGTTTTTAAATTTTGTAATCATCAGATTTTATTAAAGCTTTTTCACTTTTAATTTTTAGATGATCTTACCCGGATGTGGAAATCAAGAGTGTTCTGCTGATCATAAAAGAACGCGTCTTATTCATACTTTTAAAATTTGGAATTAAAAAACACCAAGTTTGTACTTTTATCTTTTTTATTCTGATTAGATAGTAAAATATACTTACCAATTGATTTGGACAAAAGTCAATGAACATGGACTCATCGTCTGATAGCTTTTCAAGTGGTTTATCATTCAATATGCGTCGGTGGCTGACTTTTTACAGGCCGAATTTCAGCGTTTCATTTTTCGCAGTTATGGAGGTGAAACCGCAAATTTCTTTCTTATACAAACAATCTAATCTTCAGATTGGGAAAGGTGAGACGCGATGCTTTTGCTTTTAGAAATTAGAAAAAGCAGAAGGCAGGTAAACAACAAGGCCTATTTTATTTTTCAAGCTTCACCCGGGTGTAGGGGCTGGACATGTAAGTTCTGTATGGTGATTCTTTGTATCGCAGAGTTTTGCGGTGGTTGCTGAAGAAATCGATTCGTTTGGCTTTGGGATCAAGTTTGATGGTGGCGGTCCATTGATTGCCAACCTTTTCCATTTCCATGGTCTGATCGTCCGGGATCATTTCGCTGATGTAATTGGGGCTGCCATCGGGAGCACGGTCGAAGATCCACCAGATACGACCACTTTCCTCACCGGAATCCGGGGCGAAGGATACACTTACTTTGAGCGTTTTGCCTTTGAGTTCACTTTTCACTTGAGGGGGTGCGAGGAGGTCACCTTTCGTCTCATCGGGAAAGAAATGCTTGAGCATAAACCCTGATTTGTTCTGTTGATCCCGTTCGGTTTTGGGATGACCGCGTTTTCCATGTCCGGAATTGGCACCGAGGTAAACGGGAATGGTTGGGTGGTGTTTCCCACCCCAGGCCATATCGAAGGCAACGAAGTCATGAGTGCCGGGATGAAAGAGCATATCCACCCCCCGTTTTCGTAACGCTTTCAGGTTGCGGGATATGAAGACTTGATCCGAAATGTCGCGGGCAAAGTTTTGCAGGTCTTTCCAGGTACCGCCCGCATCCAAAACGCGTTCGTTGAAATTGGGTCCGAAATGCCCGCCGGTAAATCCACCTCTTCTACCGGGTTGATCCCGCAGTACTTTCCATGCGTCCTCGTCATTCATACGAAGTGGGGAGTCCCAGATCGGAGAAACCGTCGCGTGTACTGCGGTCATACGCTCGTCGTGAATGATGGCCATGGAGGGGGAGGCACCGTTTTTGGATCCGCCGGAGGCGGCAACCTTACCCTTTTCAAAATGATCTTTTTCTGCGTATGCGGTGGTGATCGCACGCATCAAGGTGGCGGGCCAGGCCCAGTATTGGATTTTGAATCGGGGATTAAGGGTCTCGGCAAACCGCTTCTCCGCCGCCTGGGATAATGCTCGTTGCCCGTAGGTTCCCGGTTCCTGCACGACGGTAATGACGAGGCCAACTCCGCCCTCCAAAAGTTCGCGCTCGGTGGGGTTGGGCCGGGCATCCTTTTGCAGTCGGGAAGGGGAACTTCCACCAGTGAGGTGAAATCCCTTGGCTTTGCGGTTGGAGGGCACGACCATGCGGACGGGGATACGGTACTCCTGTCCGGGCCATAGGTCACCCACATTGATGGTGACCAGCTTCTGCCGTGTTGCGATGGGACCTTGTACCTTGTGCCAGTCTTGGAGAACCTTGATTTGAAGGGTGCCTGGGTCGCGTATTTCCTCCATGTCGAACACCTGCATACTGAAGGCTGAGAAGGAGAAAAAGAGGCTTACGAAGGTGGCGATGACAATTTTATACATAATGAACAGTTTTAAAGTTAGCTTTATTTTTTGAGGTATTCCCGAAGGGTGGGTAAGTTACCCACTTCTTTGAGGATAGGTTTTGGGTTCCTGGAATAAGCAGGGGGTCGAAGATTGGCTTCAATGCTTGCGGCGTGTTGCACCAAAAGTTGATCGAGTTCTTCGACCAATTTTGGCATTGATTGAGCCAAGTTCTTTTTTTCTCCCAGATCCTTGGATAAATCATAGAGTTCTCGAATAATTTTACCCTTCACTTTTTTCTTAACCATTTTCCAGTCCCCCTTTCGGATACCGTCCACTTCATAGTAATGAATCTTGTGGGGTGATTTTACACCCTTTTTGCCCAGTAGGATTCCATCGATGTCCTTGCCGTCAATCATGCGATCGTTGGGAATTTTTGAGCCGGTTAATTTTGCAAATGTAGGAAGCAGGTCAGTGGTTACCCCAATGGCTTTTGTTGTTGTCCCTCCTTGGATAGTTCCGGGCCACCAGGTAAGGGTGGGTACACGCATATGTCCCTCGTATTTGGGACCACCTTTTCCTCCTCGCAAGGGTCCCATGCTCATACCGCCGGCTCCGCCATTATCGGAAGTGAAGATGACCAGGGTGTTCTTATCCAACTTAAGGCTCCTTAATGTATTGAGTACCCGGCCAATGCTGTCATCAACCTCCTCGACATGGGCTCGATTCACATTTCCTTCCGCTCGTTGAAGAAACTTGGGCCGGGCAAACCTAGGGTTATGAACATGAGAGTGGGGAATAAAACAGAAGAAGGGTTGCTTTTTATTTTTTCTTATAAATTGGATCGCTTCATCAGTAATCACCTCCGCCAGAAGTGCCTGATCATAGTCATCCGAGACATGGGCAACTGCTTTGTTTTGAAGCATAATAGGAAGTGGCTCGTAAGGACCGCGATTGGTAACCGGATTTCCCCTTTTGTTCCCCGGCCACATATCATTGGAGTAAGGGATTCCAAAATAGGTATCAAAACCTTGGGCAAGCGGCATAAATTCTGGTTGGTCTCCGAGATGCCATTTTCCAAAGCATCCGGTTGCATATCCATTTTCCTTAAGCATTTCGGCTATGGTAATTTCACTTGGGTTTAATCCACGATGATCTCCTGGGAAATTGACAATGAAACTGGGTATTCCTTCTTTCTTTTGAAGCCCTCCATCCATACCTATACGGTTGGCGTAAGTTCCGGTCAGTAATGCAGCTCTTGATGGAGTGCATGCGGTATTGGCGACATAGAATTGGGTGAGCACATTGCCTTCCTCTGCCATCCTGTCCAGATGAGGTGTTTGATTAATTTTATTTCCGAAGGGTCCAATGTCTCCGTAGCCCATGTCATCAATAAACATAAGCACGATATTCGGCTTTTGCTTAGCTGAAAGGAAAATTCCGAGAATAGAAATCACTCCGATAATGAGAATTCTTTTGAAAGGTAATTGATTCATTGGAGAAGGGTGTAGAAAAAAATAAACACTAGTTAGTTATAAATGGGTTGAATCTGTCAAATGTAGAGTTTTTAAAGATAGCTTGGACAGATGTATACAATAAGAAGATATTATTTTTTAACCATTTCCCAGTGATCTCGTTTTTAGGACAAACATTCAACATTGCTGCTTTTCAGTGAAGCTATGATTAGTTTCCCTTCATTTTTTCTTAGCTACCCCAGAGTTGTAGCATAAACAGTATCGGTCATCAATTTTTACAAAGTGAAGGAGAGTATATTTATGTCCAGAAACAAATGTTTAGCGTCATCGGTGTGGATCGCAGTTTGGGTTGGTATGATCACGCCGATGCCGGGCCATGCCGCCTTTGTAGAAAAAGGTTCGGAAGATTGCGATATGACGATGGTGGATTACCGCTGGCCCTGGTGGCCCGAGTCGACCTATTTTGCGCTTTGGTATACGGGCGTCAAACCGTCGCAGACTGTTAGTTTCTATGGAGGATACACAGGTGGCCCTCCGTCTTTGGAGCCTGACTTCTACCCGAACCTGGACAAAGATGTTCAGGATGCGTACAGGCCCGGTTCGGTCTGGTCATTCTGGGGACATAATGAAGAAGGAGAGCCGGTTCGCCCAATCGCCTGTTCGGAATATAACTATCCGGCTCAATACATTGGGGAAGGCGCTAGCGGCGCGATAGGCGGTCCGGCTTTTCCTTACATGAAGGCGGGGAATTGGTACACCATGATGATGCGCGTATGGTCGCCATTGGGGGTGGAGAATCCGGATTACTCCTATATGGGCCGCTGGACCAAAGATGTTCAAAACGATCGCTGGCATCTGTATGGCGTTGTAAGGATGCCCGTGGCGGGCACGACGCTTAATGGTGGTGGAGGGTTTCTTGAAGATGCGGGTGGTGCAGGTAGATCCCTTCGTGCCTTGCACAGACGACTGGGGTATGGCCGCAAAGATGGCAAATGGCACAAAACGAATACCGTGAAGTTTCAGATCCCGCCTAAAGGAGGCACTGCTCTGGACACGTATTACTACGTTGGGACCATCGAAAATAATCAGGTTCTTAGTATGGAGCGCACTGCTAACCCCAAGTTGAAACCCACAGGAGCGCAAACTGAATACTTGGAGATGGGCAAGAGTCACGAGGTCACCGTTGACCAGCCCGACTTACCGACGTTGGATTTGCCTGAAGTGAAAGCCGTAGAGGCGGTATCGAATGGCGAGCAGGTTCTCGTGTCCTGGGAGATGACCGAAACATCATCGCCCCAGTTCGCCTATAAAGTGGAAGTCTTTGATAATGCCGGGTGTAAAGGCGAGCCAGTTGTCGTGCATCAGGCCAGGATGCCTCATATTGCCGATCTATTGGTCGAAGCCAAAGTGGCCGGACCAACGGTTCGTGTTACGCTGATGGATGTGTTTGACCAAGAGGCTGAGCCTGTTGTCGTCAAGGCGGCCAAAGCCGCTGCTGCGCAAAAGGCCTCTACGTTCAAAACAGCGCCTGGACTTGAATACAAAATGTTCTTCAATAATGCGGCTCGCCCCATCAATGTTCGCTATCCGGCCGAGGAGAAAGCCCACCATAGCCGCACCGAAAGTCATTACCTGGTGTCATACAATGAATTAACCGATGATAAACTGGTGCAGCAGGGAATTTGCAGCGGGTTTGACACCTCACTTCTTGGCAACCGGAAACACGGTTACGGGTTTATTTATGAAGGAATATTGCGGGCGCCGAAGTCCGGCTTATACCTGATTCACATGAAAGCCGCCGATGGTTACCGCGTGGAGGTTGACGGTCGGGAAGCGTTTGATTGGGATGGATTGCATGGCCCGGAAGAAAAGGTCTTCTCGCTAAACCTGGCCAAAGGCGACCATGAGATTGGAATCAAATACTTCTTCGATAAAGTAAGGCCTTACTTCAGCCTCCAGTGGGAAGGCCCGGGGATTGAATTGCAGGACATTCCTGCTTCAAGCCTGTTTCATAAAGTAAGGGCTGATGCTCCTCAGGTAACACTGACAGTGCAAGACGACGCAGACGCGGTCTCTGCTGTCGCCAGGATCATATCCCGGGGGCATACCCTTAATAGGATCCAGGTATTTTCCGATGATATGGCAATCGCCGCTTTTGAAGGAGAAGAACTGAAAGGGGCTGATCCGGTTATCAGACTGCCTGATCTTAGTCTTCCGGCGGGCAAACAGAAGATCTGGTCACGTCTGTTTTATGACGGCAATCACACCATCGATACAGAAGGCGGTTTCGTGAGCGTCGCATCCACTCCGATTGAAGGCTGGGAGCTTGGTGTAGCCGGTGAAGCCAATGTCCCGCGGAATATTACCCAGACCAAGCCCGATTCCTTTAGTTTTGTAGGTGAAGGTGAATATGCTATCTACAAGAATATCACGGGAGATTTCACCCTTACCTGCCGTGTTGATGATTACCTGGGACAAAACAACGAAGCGGTGAATCGTTTATCATGGGTTGGATTGACCGTGCGAACCGATGCCTCCAAGAACAACTACAAGTGGGGACCCGAGGTTGGAATTATGCAGACGGCGAAATACGGGCTGAGGACGACACCGGACCACCTTGATCTAGGAGCGGGACGATTGTCTCATCACCCTTTGACTAAAAACGGACATAAGTGGTTGCGGGTCGTTCGCCGCGGACGGTTGTTTTCGGCATTAACATCGATTGATGGAAAGACATGGGAGTATGGCACTACCCACTACAAGAACATCCGCGACAATGTGGGGGCTGGCATTGTGTTTCGCGCCTTGCCACAGGATGCGCAAACCTACTTTCAGGCAAGCGTATCGAATATAACTCTAGAAAATGGTGTTCCCGAAGACTTTGCCTATCCG
>NZ_CAXLMO010000078.1:0-32481 GCF_964187635.1 Candidatus Seribacter sulfatis
ATAGATTGAGGATTCGTAGAGAAGTGGACAGGCAGCCAAATCATAATAAACATTACGAAGTTCGTTTCGAACTTTTGGATTAAGTTCATAAAAAGGAAACAATCCACCGGCATGGGCTAGGATGATTTTCAGCTCCGGAAATTCACGAGCCAGCCAGAGGAAATCTTCTAATGGTGTGGGAACCCGGCCGGGATGTTCATGTCCGACTGGTTCAGTAACATGAAAATTAACAGGCCAACTCTGCTCAGTGGCAAATTTAATACACTCTATCCAAGCTGGGTCTTGCATCGAAAATCCTTGAACCCCGAGATGAATCTCTCCCATTCCCACAAATCCCTGCTCCTGCCTTTTCTTCAATTCATCGATGGGATTTCGTAGAGATGGGTGAATAGTTGCAAATGCGTAAAACCTTTCAGGGTCTTCTTTGATCCACTCGGCATGCCACTCATTGTGAAGAATGCATGTCTCGGGATTCTGCCAGTACCATCCCAGAAGAACTGCTTTATGGACTGAAGCTCTGTCCATATCTGCAATCATTGCTTCCCTCGATGACCAACCCTGCAAGTCACTTCCATTGGTGGGTGCGATTAATTCTAGCCAATGACTTTCTCCCTGCTTCAGAGCAAATTTTTGAGGATTTAAATAAACCTCGGGTGGGTACCGATGGGTATGGGCATCAATCATTTGCAAATGGTTCCAAGCATATCCAAATTTCTAATTCGATCGGATCGGTATTACCATCTCAATTTTTGCCCTGATTGGACAGTATCAAAAGAATCTATTTTGAAGATCCAGATTGTTGATTACATGATTCAAGCTTTTGTACCAGTGCTGCCTCTACAAAAGAGGCAAAAAGTGGGTGAGCTTGGTTGGGTTTGGACTGGAATTCCGGGTGGAATTGCACGGCGACAAACCATGGATGATTTTTTACTTCAATAATTTCCACCAGACCACGATCTGGATTGGTACCAGATATTATGAGTCCCGCTTCTTCAAGTTGTTCCCGGTATTGATTGTTAAATTCATAACGGTGACGATGCCTTTCGGAAATACTTTCCTTTTCATAGGCATTGTAAGCCAGACTTCCCTTTTCAAGTACGCAAGGCCAAGCACCTAATCTCATCGTTGCACCCTTGTCTTTAATTTCTTTTTGCTCCCCCATGATATCAATTACAGGGTGGGGAGTGTTAGGATTAAATTCCGTGCTGTTGGCATCTGTGAGGCCGAGTTGGTTTCGTGCAAAGTCAATTACCGCGATCTGCATCCCCAGGCAAAGACCAAAATATGGGATATTATTTTCTCGGGCAAATCGGGAAGCAATTATTTTACCTTCCGTTCCGCGATCGCCAAAACCCCCGGGGACAAGAATGCCGTCCAAATTGGATAATAATTCCTCGGCACCCTTTGTTTCGATATCCTCTGCATCAATATAGGAAACTTCAACCTCACAATCGTTTCGAATTCCCCCATGTACAATCGATTCATTCACTGAAAGGTACGAGTCTTGTAAATCAAGATACTTCCCCACCATGCCAATCTTAATTTTATGCTTCGGATTGAGTAGGCGGTGAACCACTTCTTCCCAGTCATCCTGCTTGGGTGCCGGTGCATCGAGTCCAAGGATCGAGATAACTAATTCATCGAGACCCTCCTTCTTGAGCATATGGGGAAGTTCGTAAATAGAATGATTCACATCCTGTTCTTCAATTACCGCTTCCTTTTTAACACTGCAGAATAAACTTATCTTCTCTCGGATCTCTTCGGTAATTGGCTGTTCGGTCCGGCATACCAAAATATCGGGCTGAATTCCAATTTCTCGTAGTTTTGCCACACTCTGTTGAGTGGGTTTAGTTTTGAGTTCTCCCGCTGCCCGTAGGGAGGGAAGAAGAGTCATGTGCAGGAATAGTACATTTGCCTTGCCTACCTCGGATGCAAACTGCCTCATCGCCTCGGTAAATGGAAGTCCTTCGATATCGCCGATAGTTCCCCCGATTTCGGTAATTAAAACATTAACTCCCTCTCCTGCAGCATAAATTCGATCTTTGATTTCGTTGGTGACATGGGGAATGACCTGAACCGTCTTTCCCAAGTAATCACCCCGCCTTTCCTTTTTTATAACAGACTCATAAATTTGGCCGCTGGTTAAATTATTGAATCTTGAAAGCTTGCCTGATGTAAATCGTTCGTAATGCCCCAGATCCAAGTCAGTTTCAGCACCATCATCGAGCACATAGACTTCGCCGTGTTGGAATGGGCTCATCGTTCCAGGATCTACATTTAAGTAAGGATCAAATTTTTGAATCCTGGTGGTTAATCCTCTTTGCTCTAAAAGTGCACCCAAAGAAGCAGCGGTTAAGCCTTTTCCCAAGGATGAAACCACTCCTCCTGTAATGAATATATATTTCATTGATTTTTTGTCATTCTATATGAGAAGAAACCCTGTCTTAATTTCTGGCAACAAAGTTTTTATAAAGTTGTTGTTTTATTACCAAGGATTAAAAAAATGTAAACATACTTGCGGAATTTCTAATATTACTTCTAATTAAAAATGCATATCTAGTCAAAATACAATATTTGCACTCGTCAAATGTTTGTCCTCTCATCAATTTAGAATAAATATTTATTATGTTCAGTTCGTCCCTTGGAAAAAAGTATCTCATGGCTTTGACCGGCTTGGTTCTCATTGGCTTTGTTTTTGTGCATATGGCAGGTAATCTTCAAGTCCTTGCCGGACAAGCACAGATCAACGCTTATGCACACTCTCTTCAATCACTACCTTGGTTTATTCTTTGGGGTTCTCGTTTGTTTTTGCTGGCTTCGGTCGTCATCCATGCCTGGACAGCATATTCCTTGATTATTGAGAATCGAAAAGCCCGACCAGATAAAAACGAAGTGGAGGTAACGAAGAGAGCGGGGTGGACATCATTAAAAATGGGACTGACGGGATCAATATTACTCGCATTTATTGTCTTTCACCTCCTTCATTTTACTATTCGAACTATCTATCCGGAATACGCCGAGATGACCACCACGGTTGGTTCGACGGGAGATGTTGAAATCCACGATGCATTTTCTATGATTTTAGCGGGATTTAAGCATGACATCATTTCAATCTTTTATGTGGTGGCGATGTTTCTTCTTTGCAGGCACCTGGCTCATGGATTTTCAAGTGTCTTTCAATCGATTGGATTGCGATCCGAAGCCTGGCAAGGAAAGCTCGATTTAATCGCGTCCGGATATGCCTGGCTCATATTTGCCGGATTTTCTATCATTCCCTTAAGCGTATTGGCACAAAAGCACGGATTATATGAATTTTATGATCCCTCCTTTTTTGCATCTGAAGCTTCTGAAAAAATCAACACCTCGAACCTATTGAACAATGAATCTTGATCCTCAAATTCCAGATGGTCCCATAGCGGATAAGTGGGATAACCATCGTTTTTCCTCCAAGCTGGTCAACCCGGCTAACAAAAGGAAATATCGTATCATCGTGGTCGGGTCAGGTCTTGCCGGAGGTGCGGCTGCCGCCACTCTCGGAGAACTTGGCTATCAGGTTGATTGCTTTTGTTACCAAGATACCCCACGCAGAGCCCATTCGATTGCTGCACAAGGCGGAATTAATGCAGCCAAAAATTATCAAAATGATGGGGACAGTATCCATCGACTTTTTTATGACACTGTGAAAGGGGGCGATTTTCGTTCCCGGGAAGCCAATGTTTATCGCCTAGCACAAAATAGCACTAATATTATTGATCAATGTGTTGCCCAAGGAGTTCCTTTTGCCCGTGAATATGGCGGACTTTTGGCGAACCGCTCTTTTGGGGGGGCGCAAGTGAGCCGGACATTTTATGCTAGAGGGCAAACCGGTCAACAATTGCTCCTGGGTGCTTACAGTGCGTTAAGTCGCCAAATTGCTTCTGGTCAGGTTCAAATGCATACCCGACATGAAATGCTTGATTTGGTAAAGGTTGACGGGCATGCCAAAGGAATAATCACCCGTAACTTGGTAACCGGTTCAACCGATGCATGGACTGCAGATGCGGTCCTTATCTGTACGGGAGGGTATGGTAATGTATATTATTTATCTACAAACGCTGCAGGTTGTAATGTAACTGCAACCTATCGTGCTCACCGACGTGGTGCCGGATTTGCGAACCCCTGCTTTACTCAGATTCACCCCACCTGTATCCCCGTTGCTGGAGACCATCAGTCCAAGTTAACGCTGATGTCTGAGTCCCTTCGTAATGATGGTCGGGTATGGGTTCCATTAGACGGAAAGAATTGCGATAAAAACCCCAATGATATTGCCGAAGAATTAAGAGATTATTTCCTCGAGAGGAAATATCCCAGTTTTGGAAATCTTGCTCCACGCGATATTTCAAGCAGATCTGCAAAAGAAGCTTGCGACGAAAGTCGTGGTGTGGGTCCGGGTGGTCGTGGAGTTTACCTCGACTTTGCTGACTCAATTTCCCGACTTGGAGAGTCGGCTATTCGAGAAAGATATGGAAATCTTTTTCAAATGTATGAACGGATAACAGGAGAAAATGCTTACAAACGCCCAATGAGGATTTATCCAGCAATTCACTACACCATGGGGGGACTGTGGGTGGATTATAATCTGCAAAGTTCGGTACCCGGATGTTTCGTTTTGGGAGAAGCAAATTTTTCTGATCACGGAGCTAACCGATTGGGTGCAAGTGCTCTCATGCAGGGCTTGAGCGACGGTTATTTCGTTATCCCTTATACAGTGGGCAATTATCTTGCCAGTACGGGTGCCGGTACAATCAGCCCGGATGGACCGGAAGTCAAAGAAGTGTTGGAGTCTGTAAAAGAACGCACCAGTCAACTGCTTTCGATTTCTGGGAAAAAATCGGCTCGTTCCTACCACAAAGAACTTGGACAAATAATGTGGGAATACGCGGGTATGGCCCGTAATGCGACCGGTCTGCAAAAAGCAATTGGAGAAATCCAAGATTTGAGGGATCACTTCCAAAAGAACTTATTGGTACCAGGCACTGGTGATCGATTAAATGTCGAACTGGAAAGGGCAGGGCGGGTTCGAGACTTTATTGACTTCGGAGAGTTGCTTTGTCGCGATGCATTGGAGCGAAATGAGTCCTGTGGAGGACACTTTCGAGAAGAATACCAAACAAAAGAAGGAGAGGCGACAAGAGATGACGAAAATTTTGCACACGCTGCAGTGTGGGAGTATAAAGGCGAAGGGAAAACTCCGGTTCGCCACAAAGAAGAATTGCAGTACGAAAATGTCAAACTTGCCGTTCGTAGTTACAAGTAGAACAATATTATGAAACTTACCTTAAAAATTTGGAGACAAACCGGACCCACTGAAAATGGGTCTTTTGAATCTCATGTTTTGGACGATGTTTCTGAAGATTCTTCTTTCTTGGAAATGCTAGATCAATTGAATGAACAGCTCCTCAAACAGGGAAATGAACCAATTGCATTTGATCATGACTGTAGGGAGGGGATCTGTGGTACTTGTTCGCTCACTATAAACGGCTATGCCCATGGACCTGAGAATTCAACCACTACCTGTCAGCTCCACATGCGAAAGTTTAATGATGGAGAGACCGTAACCATTGAGCCTTTTCGAGCAAAAGCATTTCCTGTAGTTCGCGATTTGATAGTAGATCGGTCTGCCTTCGATCGAATTATTCAATCGGGGGGATTTATTTCTGTTCGTACCGGAAGTGCACCCGATGGAAATTCGATTCCCATCTCCAAAGTGGATGCAGACAAGGCAATGGATGCGGCTGCTTGTATTGGTTGCGGAGCCTGTGTGGCATCCTGTAAGAATGCATCTGCTATGTTGTTTACTTCAGCCAAGGCAGCTCATCTTAATCTGCTTCCGCAAGGACAGGCAGAAAAAGATGCTCGTGTTCTTAACATGGTTAGCACGATGGACGATTCTGGCTTTGGGAATTGTAGAAATTACGGCGAATGTTCGGCTGCCTGTCCCAAGGATATCTCCTTGGATTATATAGCCAAGTTGAACCGTGATCACGCGAAAGCCAAGATTAAGGAAATATTTTCTTAAACCTCGATCCATTTGATTGATTAAGGTTGCGGGGATTCCTTTCGTTTGGAAGATTCCAACTTATGTCAATAGATGATAAACAAGCAACTTGGGGCGGTCGATTTTCGGAACAGCCCGATCTCCTTATGCAAGTATTTGGTGAATCCGTTTCTTTTGATAAGAGATTGGCCCCCTATGACCTCCAAGGCAGCTTGGGCCATGCATCGATGCTTGCTCATGTGGGACTGTTAACCGAAACTGAATTTCAGGAAATCAAAGCTGGAATTGAAGAATTAAGAGAAGAAATAAAATCACCGGCATTCTTATGGAAAATTGAACTGGAAGATGTTCATATGAATTTGGAACATGCACTTCTTGAAAAAACATCTGCAGCATCCAAGTTACACACGGGAAGAAGTAGAAATGATCAAGTCGCTACTGACATGCGTTTATTTTTTAAAGATGCTTGCATGCAATTGAGCGGTAAGCTTGAAATGGCAATGTCTGCTATCCTCGGACTTGCAAAACAATACGCACTCTTGCCGATTCCTGGTTACACTCATTTACAGCGTGCTCAACCGGTTACTGTGGGGCATCATTTACTCGCACACATGGAAGCGCTTGGCCGCGATCATGAGCGGTTTTCTCTGGTGCTTAACCATGCTAATGTTTGTCCCCTTGGTTCGGGTGCAATAGCCGGTTCCACGCTACCACTTGATCGTGCATTTACTGCGAAGGTGTTAGGTTTTGTCGATCAATCGGGAGAACCAATGATTACGGCAAACGGAATGGATGCGGTGGCGGATCGAGATATCTTTCTTGAGTTTGCAATGGCCTGTGTCAATTGCTCCTTACATCTTTCCCGTTTGTCGGAGGATATAATATTGTGGAATTCTTCCGAATTCGGATTTATTCAATTACCTGATTCCTTTACCACAGGGTCTTCTCTAATGCCCCAAAAGAAAAATCCTGATTCTTTTGAATTAATTCGCGGAAAAACCGGCCGGATTGTTGGTAATCTTCAAAATTTATGCGTCGCCATAAAAGGCCTTCCATTGACTTACAACCGAGATTTGCAGGAAGATAAACCTCCAGTCTTTGACTCATTTGATCAATTGAGTATGTGCCTTGCTGTTGTATCTGGGTGTTTATCGTCTTCAACCTTTAATGAAGAGAGATGTCGAGAGGCAGCCTCTGACCCACTTCTTTTGGCCACAGATCTTGCTGATTATCTGGTAGAGCGTGGAGTCCCTTTTCGATCCGCCCATCATTATATCGGAGAATTAGTGGCATTATCGGAAAGGAAAAATATTGCGCTACCCGCATTGGAACAAGATGAGGCAATTCAGGTCTGTCCGGAATTGGGTGACAATTGGAGAGAGGTATTTAATTTAGAGCGTGCATTCGCAAAAAGAGAAAGACCGGGTATGCCTGGCCCCTCTGAGATTAAGAACCGAATTAAACATTGGGAAAAATTACTTTCCTCTTAGACCTTAAATGGGCTTTTTGAGAGCCAGTTTTTACTTCTTTTTCTTATTGTACGCCATTTTTTCATGGGGGAGAACTTGGACAACAAAAGCAGGAAGTAAGTCAGACGGTGAACTCTTTGAAGTGTTGGGAGATCGTATCGGATTATCAATAAAAGGAAGAGAGTACCATTTTTCACTTTCTCGCTTTATCCAATCGGATCAAGAGTATGTGCGAAACTGGAAGAAAGTAACTCGTTGTCCAATCTGTTCAAAGAGCTTGGGTACTCGTACTATTGATGCAGGTGGAGTAAAATATCATACCAGTTGTTTTCGATGTATGGTTTGTCGTTCTGGGTTTAAGGGAGGCGATCAATTTCGACGAGATTCATGGAAGGGAATGGTGCATGTGAAGCATTTTCAATCTACTGGGCTATGTGGTACATGTTCCCGAATTTTTGTAAAACGCGATGCGAACCCGAAGCAGTTTTTTGCCGATGGTAGAATGAGCTGTATAACATGTTTAAAAGATGGAGTTTTTGAAGGTGCCATTTTAAAAGAAGTGGAAAACAGGGTATGGAAGACCCTGACTAGAATTGGAATTTCAAAACCAGTAGGTAATCTATCTATTCGCCTGGTGGATCGTGGTCTTCTTAATCAAGAAGCACTTAAAATTAATGCCCGTGGAAATTTAAGAGGCTTGACCTTAACGAAATATAAAATTGTCAGGGGTGGACATAATCCGGGCACAACTTTTGACCATCGGATTTATATTTTATACGGATTACCATACATCGAATGTGAATCTGTCTTAGCTCATGAGTTTGCCCATGTGTGGTTAAATGAAAGGTTTATTGAATCAAGTCCTCCCGTGGTGGAAGGGTTTTGTAATTTAGTTTCTTCCGCTGTTTTGGAAAAAGAGAAGAGTAAGTTGGCATCGGTCTTATTAGAGAATTTACAAAATAATACCAGCCTTGCATACGGAGTCGGTTATCGAAAGATGAAGGCCAATTTAGCCCAAAAAAACTGGAATCAAGTACTTTTGGAAATGAAAAGAAAATCGAAACCACCCCAACTAAAATGAAAATAGATTCACACCATCACTTTTGGCAATACGATCCGGTAGAATATTCCTGGATGAACGAGCAAATGGGAATTCTCAAGCAAAACTACGGACCGGAAGATTTATTTAAACAAATCAAAAATGTGGGGATTGAGGGCGTGGTGTCGGTCCAGGCGTCTCAATCATTAAAAGAGACGGACCAACTTTTATCTTATGCCGAAGATCATGACTTCATTAAGGGTGTGGTGGGATGGTTCCCCCTTGCCGATTCCAATGTGGATTCTGTTTTGGAACAATATGCCTCTAATCGATGGCTCAAAGGGGTAAGGCATGTGGTACAGGACGAGCCGGACGATCGATTTATTCTGGGTTCAGATTTTAACCGGGGTGTCTCGTTATTAAAGGAATTCAACTTAGTTTATGACATTCTAATTTTTGAAAGACAGCTTGCTGCATCGATCGAATTTGTGGACCAGCATCCCGATTTAGTTTTTGTTTTAGACCATGTGGCAAAACCAAGAATTAAAGATGCTTTATTCGAGCCTTGGTCAGCCCAGATGAAAGATCTTTCCAAACGAGAAAATGTGTATTGTAAATTATCTGGAATGGCGACTGAAGCGAATTGGAAGAACTGGTCGTTAACTGATCTGCAGCCTTATATGGAAACGGCCTTGGACTGTTTTGGGCCGGATAGAATGATGTTTGGTTCGGATTGGCCGGTTGCACGTCTAGCGGTCGAGTATGAAAACTGGGTGGAGGTTTGCCGTAATTTTATTTCAACTTTATCCACGGATGAGCAGATTAAGATTGAAGGGACAAATGCGGTCGAGTTTTACAAATTGTAAACCATTACCTCTGGTAAATGGGTAAGTAGTGGTATTTAACTGCTAAAGCAAGAATGGCGAGCGTGGTCGAATAAACTTCACCGGCACCGGCTTCCGAGCCACTTCCAATCCATGATCCATTCTCCCGTTGTAATTCCAAGAGAATATTTTCCACCAGTTCTCTCGCCTTATGGGCATGATCTCCTCCACGCTGGTACATACCCTGTGCGTAGTAATAAGTACCATAAAAGAAAAACTTTCTGCTTTTTTCAGGTTTATGATCAAGTAACCAATTAGCGGCACCATGAACAAAAGGAGATTCATATTCCCCACAAACTTGCATCGCAAGAAGACCCGCGGCAGAAGTAGTGTACTCGGCTGCACCACCGGGCTGATAGGCGAACCCGGATTTTTTTTCTGCAGGATCACCATTGCTGAGCAATTTCGATTTATACGAACGTTCAAGGTAAGAAACCGCATTGGAGATTGCAGAAGAGGGTACATCAAGACCCGAGTTTTTTGCAGAGCGTAAAGCCATCAGTTGCCAAACAGAAACGGACAGGTCAGCATCCCTCGCATCGGGACTGTACCTCCAACCTCCTTGTTGTGCCGGATTCTTTTTTACCTTCTGGGCTTTTAAGATTAAATTAATTGCTTCCTGGCATTGATCACGAATCTTTTTGTCGGTTTCTTTATTCATGCCCATCCCGAGCATTTCTGAAAGCATGAGGGTTACGATACCATGGCCGTACATCCTACCTCCATCTTTGCTTCCAAAATATCCCCGGTCATCCTGATTTTCATCCAGTAAAATAAAATCGAGGGCATTTTGCATGGCCCTTCCAAATTCATTTGGGTGTATCGGTTGATGTCCCACTGAAGCCATGGACATAAGCGAGAGAGCGGTCATAGCCGTTTTTTTCCCTTTATCATTTATAGATCCATCATCCTGTTGTTTTTTTAAAAGGAACTGGATTCCTTTTTCAATCGCCCGATCCACTTTATCTTTTTTAAAAGGGTTTTCCCAAACCGTACTGTCATCCTGCTCCGAATCCTCCGAATATGTCAGGGGTATGCAGCAAATAGAAAGAAGAAAATAAAATACGGTTTGCATTTTATGAATAAAAAAAAGTTTCTTTTTGATCATCATCATTTAATTTTTCGTGCCTTACTTGCCATTGCCCGAAAATACGCTTCCACTCGATTGCGATAATCACCTGATACATTTTCCCTCCGGGACTCCATTAAATCTTTTGCCAGTTTTGGAGGCAGTTTTCCCCATTCTTCAAACTCTTCTTTATCCAATTCTGGGATTTCCTGAAAAGTCAGCTCCGGTTCTTCCCTATAGGATTGATCATTGGACTCTAATGAATTGGTTCCATTAAAAGTGTTTTGTATGGGAGATCGAGCCTGAGCCATTGCCTGTGACTGGGTTTGCGAAGCTTCTGCTAATGCTCTCGCAGCGGCAATCATCGCCTGTGCGCTTGCATTGGTAAGTGCTCCATTACCCGAGTAGTGACCGCCAGCCCCGTGTCCGTGCCCTGGTTTAGGTTTACCCGCTTCTCCAGGTTCGGTATTTTCGTTACCTGCTATTTCAGCGGGTGTATTCTGTTCGCCTGCTTGATCCTCTTTACCATTAAGTCCCTCAGTGGTAAATGGATTACTTGACGGATTTAAGGCCTGATCTAAAAAGTCCAAGGTTTGAGCCAGAGCCTGCGCTACTTCAGGAGAATCTAAGGCAATATCCGAAGATTCATTTTGGCTTGGAGAGCCATCGGGGGGACTTGTTGTAGGCGTAGTCGCACTCACACTAGGATTCTCATCTCCTGTTGGTTGATTGGGGGAGGGGGTTACTTCATTAGTAGATGCAAGTTCCCCTCTTTCGGGAGAATCCAAGGCAACATCCGAAGGTTCATTTTGGCTTGCTGATCCATCAGGGAAGCTCGTGGGAAGGGTAGTCGCAGTATCCTCACTATTCTTGTTAGTCGTTGGTTGAGTAGCTGAGGGGCTAGCCTGCGTGTCATTATTAGAAGCAAGTTCAGATTCCATTGATGGTATGTCTGCTTGGGTATTTGTTTGTGAATTTTCGGCTTCTTCCGAATTTAAACGTGACAGCGAATCGATTTGTTCATCGAGTTGATCCGTAGTATTAGCCAACGCCTCGCTTGGCGAGGGTAGGGGGTCATTATCCTGAACTAAGTCAGAAAAAACCGGACTGTCGGGTAAATTCTCATAGAATTCTTGTGCGGAGTCAGCGAGTTCTTCCGCTTCCTGGGCTTGTTGGGAAATTCTTTTAGCCATTTTTTTGGTTTCGTTCGCTCTATTCTTTGCGTCCTTTGCCTCTTGGCTGGACTGCTCGGCTTTCTTGGCAAGACTCTGTTGTGTTTTCATAGCCTCAAGTGCTTGAGCACTCGCTTTATCTGCATTTTTTTGAGCGGCTTTCGCAGCATCCTGAGCAAGCTTAGAGGCTTCCGTGGTCTCAGGATTATTTGGTTCCTGGCTACTCTTCGCCGCGGCATTTTCTGATTCTCCCTGTGCTTCCTTGGCAAGACTCGCCAAATCTTGAGCCTCTTTTTTCAGTGATTTTGCTTCTTTGTTTGCATCCTGTGCCAATTGATTTGCGGCTTTGGCCTGTTCCTCTTTTTTTTCAGATTTCTTCTTCATTTCTTCATTAGATTGAGCCGTTTTCTCTTCTGCTTGTGCAAATTCTTCCGCGGCCTGTTGTGCCTGCTGTGCAAATTCTTTGGCTGCATCCTTGATTTGATCAAGTCCTTGATTCCCATCAAGTGATGTTAAAGTTTCTTCCGCTGCCTGCTTTAGTGGATCACTCAGTTTTCTATCATCTGTCTTGGATGCTAACTCGTTTGCTTCCGTGGCAAGATCTTTGAGTTCATTTGAAAGAGCTTCATTTTGTAAAGCCTGTGCTGTTTTTGGAATTGCTTCTTGGGCTACCTCAAGAGAATTTTTGGCCACATCCGCGATTTCCTTAGCAACCTGTTCATTATCCATTCTTTCCTCATGCCTTGCGGTCCGGGCTAATTCATCCGCAGCTTCAAAAACTTGTTCGGCAATCTCTTTCTGCTGTTCCAGTCCCTTTACCATTTCTTCCTGTGCAGGTTTACTTGCTTTATCTAATTCTTCCAATTGCTTTGCTACCTCGAGGGCTTGTTTTTCTAATTCTTTGGCTTTATCCTTAGCTTCCTCATTTTTTTGAGCTGCCTGTTTGGCATTGGATTGTGCTTTTTTTTGCGTGTCCGGATTTTCGAATTCCTTGGCTTGTTTTTCGGTTAAATTTGCAAGATCCCGTCTTTGTTCAGTCTCCTCTTTTTGAGCTTCCGTTTCCTGGTTTGCCAACGCTAATTCTTCATTAATCTGTTCGGCTTGTTCCATTGCCTTCTTAGCCAGTTCTTCTTTTTTCTGTTTATCATCTTCGGCTTTTTGTGCTTGAAGAATAGCTTCTTTAGCCTCTTTTTGAGCCACTTGATTTTCAGGTTGGAGGGAAGCATCCTGGGCAGTTTTCTGGGCATTTTTCTTTTTAAATGCTTCTTCTTGTTGTGCTTTTTCGACAACCGCTTTTGCTTCTGCCGCTTCTTTTCTGGCCCTATCCGCTTTTTGATTCAGTTCCTTTTCAACCTCCTTTTTTTCAGCCAGTGTTTCAAGGGCTTCATCTCGTTTTACTTTTGCCTGTTCAGCTCTTTTTTTCGCATCCTCCGGAGTCAGGTTGGCGAGATTATTAATTTTCTCACTGGCGTCATTAAGAACATCCTGAGCTTTGTTTAGAGCATGAGCCAATTCCTTGGCATCGTTTTTCAATGCTTGTGCTGTATTTGCAGGCTTTGCTGTATCCTTTGTTTGCTTCGCAACTTCTTCTACATTTTCTTTGGCCTGTTTCATTTTTTCTAAAGTATTATCAGGTAGTAGATCATCACTTTTTTCCACTGCTTGCTTCACTTGATTTTTAGCTAGATTTTCGGATTCTTTTGCAATTTGTTCGAGTTTCTTAGCAAGTTCGTTCTTTTTCTTAGCCAGTTCGGGATCACTAGATTCAAGTTTTTTAGCCAATTCCATTTCTTCTTTTTTTGCTTCCTCGAGATCTTCAATTGCTTCTTCAATGGTTTCTTTTGATATATCAGAAAGTTCTTCCTTCATCGGTTGATTTTTTTTCAATTCCTTCTCAAGTTCCGCAAGTAGCGCTTCTGGGGGAAGTTTTGCGAGTTCGCCGAGTTTTTCGGCCTGGGCAAATTGTTTTTCAATTTCTTCTTTAATCCCAAGTTCTTCTTCTACTTTTCTTAGTTCTTCTCTTGTTTCGGAAGTATCTTTCTTTCGATTAACCTTTTCAAAATGGTCTGCGATTAAATCGAGAGTCTCCGCTAATTTCTGTTGGGTTTCGATGGTTGATTCCAGTGCTTCATTCTGATCCGCAATTGTATTTGCCTGAAGGGCATCGGACAGATTTTCTTGGACTGATTTTTTTCTGGTCTGTACGAGTGCGGCTGCATCATCAGCATCCCGTGCAATTTCCCTGCCTTCCGTATCCACTAAGTTTTGAACCCCAGCTTCCTGTCTTAAGGCAATGGTAAATGAGTCTATATCCTGATTGAGGACTTGTTGTTTATTTTGTAAAGAAATCGATTCTTTCCTGTTTTCTGCTAATTCCTGCTCCTTCTTATTCTTGATTTTTTCCGCTTCTTTTTGCCTGGTTCGCGTTTGTTTTGATAATGCCCTGGCAAGTTCGGCCAAGGTGGGTGCAAGTTCATTTATTGTTTTTCTCGCCTGTGTAGCCTCGGGTTTTAAGAGAAGGAGAACTTTTTCCAATTCTGCAATTATATCCTCCCCCTGTTTATCCATTACGGAGAATTGATTATCTGGTCGACTAACTCGGTTTTTCATTTCTTTTGAGATTTCTTTTACAAATGATTTCGTATTGAGCGACCTCAGAATATCGACCGCTTCTCTCGGTAGATTTGCCTCTCTCAGAAAATTGGATGTGGGTTCCCAAAAGGATACTGCCATCGCCCATTGCCTGGCTCTTTCTCCTGTCGCTTTTGTCCCCTGAATGGATCTTTTTTCCAAGTTGGTGAAATACACTGCCTGTTTGGCTGATTGAAGAACAATTTGATACATCTCAAGCACCCGAAAAGAATCTGAAATTAATAGGCAAATATCGGATAGGTTTTCTACCTGTTCAGGTTTTTCCACTGACGGGTCGTTCAAATTTTGTTTAAGATCGAAGAGGGCCCTGGAGGCTTGACCGGCATCTTTAACAAAGCCGGAATTTGGATCTTTTCTTGAATGTTCAACTTCCGAGCGCATGCTTAGCGCATCAATATTTAATAAAATTTCTCGATTAAATTGATCGCTCAATAATTTTTCAATTTCCGCGTTTTGTTCCAGGGTTTTCCAGTCCGTAGCAAGTTTTTTAAGATTACCCCATGTGTATCCTAAATTAAAAAATAAATTTTTTCGATCCTGTGCAAAGTTGTGATTTACTTGGTTGGAAAGGTTTCTTTCCGTTTCTTTATAAAATTGTTCAACCATCCTGCTCCATTTTTCAACCTGTTGAGCAAATTCATTTTTAGTAGCAGAAATATTTTCCATTGTGTCTAATAACTTTCCTTGCTCACGACTGGAGTTTTTAATGGCATGAGGAATACCCCGCCTTTCGTAAGTAAAGACCTTGGATATTGCTTCCCATTGGTGAAGTGCGATCTCCTGCCTTCTTACTAAAAAAGTGGATGAATGATCTTCTTTCGCCATTTTACTGAGTTCCTTTTGTTGTTTAGAGAGTTGTGCAAGATAGGAGGTGGCCACTGTAAGAATATGTTGGTCTAGTAAATTGCGGGCAACATTTCGTAAATTCCCACTAAATCCGATCACATTTTTTTGAACATTTTGTCCCAACTTATTCATCCATTTTTTTATTTCCTTGGGATCGTTTTGTATGTTTTCAAGTTGCTCTATGATGATTTGATTTTGAGACCTGGAGGTCTTCGCGAGTTTGCCCATTGATTGTGATAGCATTGCAATTTCCTGTGCATCGGTTCCTCTGGGCATAGTCGTTAGAACTTGTAAATTTTTTCCATAAGCGAAGTGTTCCAATTCTTTGAGATCATCATTCATTTTCTCCAAGCTTTCTAAATCCGATTCAAGCATACCTTCCTGATAATTTTTCCCTTTGCTGATCTGTTGGAATTCCTTGGCTGAAGCCCGGTTTTTATTCGCTACTTCTTCCCAGGCTTCCATCACCTGATTTTTTTGCTCTAAGATATTAATATGAGAAAGGTCAAAATTTCGAGAGACAAAGGACAGGTTAATCGGGTCGGTTTCTGACATGCTGCCTTTGAGATCATATGCGACTAATTTGATCAACGCCTGGTCTCCCGGTTTTGGTTTTAAAGTGAGTAGATCAATATCAAAACTAATCGGAAATTTATTTTTCCCTTTGGCATTTCGATCACCGGGAAGTAAGAATTTTTTCCACTTCCCTTGATTGTTTCGATAATGAAACTCTATACGATTAAGACCAAGATCATCCGTTGCCCATCCTTCCAGGCTAAGGATATCTTCTGGAGCGAGTAATAAATTATCTTTCTGCTTTGCCAACCAGGATATAGAAGGCGCAACATCCACTTTTACATTAATTTCGTAGCGTGGTGAGGGTTTTCCTTTCCATCCAATCTTTTGGTCAATTAAATCAAGTGCACGGTAGGTACCTGATTGTTTGAGCATAATAGTTCCTCCTAATGATCTTCCACCCTCGCTGGGAGAAAGCGATAAAGTTCCGGGTTTCTTTCCTGTCCAATCCAAAAACAGGGAACCCGAAGAAACGGCTTGGCTCAAGTGAAGTTTTAATTCGACACGGGTATCCTCCCAGGCAGAAAGATGTCCTTTATCTTCTTCTACAACTTGGGGTGGGAGTTCGGTATATTGGGGGAAATGATAGGTTTTAGTGAACCCAATAATATAGGGTCGCGAGGCAACCTCCATGGTTCGCCATGCAGTTCGGGGTGAACTATCTACCCAGACCCGGTAGTCAAAAGGATTACTCCCCACATTATAATCCAATGCAAATCGTTCTGTGGTGCGAGAGAACATAGAAACCCGTTTTACCTTTCTCTTTTCTTTGATCTGAAGTTCGACCTGCCCGTAGGTTTCGTCTCCCTCCTTTCCATTTACCAGTGCCAGAAAACGAAGAGGTTCGTTTTTAGGAGTGATGGTGGTATTTTCATCAGGGATCAAGAGGGTGACCTCCACATTGGTAACCGGGGCGATATTTGCTCCGGGAAGTAATGCACGCCCCATCAATCTTTGAAGCTTAGGACCAAAGTCTGTGTATGAAAAAAGTCCAAAACTAAAGAGAAGTAGAACGAGGGATGCTTGAATCCATCTTTTAACCATCGTAAATGGAAGGAGGCTGATAATATCCAATTCATGAACCTGGCCAGATACTTTTTCCTGAACCAGTTTACGAAAGATCAATGAGTCATTGATCTCACCTCCCTGTGAACCGAGTTCAACAGCTGATAGAATATCCTGTTTCATTTCGGGCTTAATTTGCTCAAGCAAACGTGCCAATTCCCGATGGCTTGGTAAATGAACGAGCATTCGGGCCGAAGTTTTCCATACTGCCCATATTACAAAAGCATATCCCAAAATAGATAAACCCGTACGGAGATCGTCTGGCATTCGTGCCTGAGTGGAAAAATCAATCAGTGCAATGGTGGTGAAAGTAAGGATCAATGTGACAAATCCAGTACAAATTCCCCGAAGAAGAATTAAATTTCTGCGGCGGACTCGAAAGTCTTCTAATTTTTTAAGAATGACGGGATCTGTGTTTACATTCATGAGATTAATTCTGGATGGGTAAATTTAAAGCATTCCGGCTCGTTTACGGAGAAGTAATTCGATTGCGAGTAGAAAAAATATTGGAGCAAACCACCAGTAACTTTGCCAAAGTACGAGTTCAGATGTGATCATTCTTCCTGAGCTGACTGGTTTGAGAATTTTATTAAGTTGCCCGGCTTGTTCCTCCAGTAAAAATGTACCTCCTGATAAATCAGCCATTTGTTTTAAGAGTTCAACATTACAGGTGAGATAACTCTTTTCACTGTTCATGATCGGTTTGATTAAAAATCGAGCCTCAACTTCCGAATCGCTTTCATTTAAGAATTCCGGAGATCGAAGAGAGACACGGTAATTTCCTTGGCCAAGTTGTGGTGTTTCACCAAGGAATAATCCTCCTGCCTCAGCTTGTAATGGGATTGTTGCAATTACTTTTGTTCCGTTCCATAGAAGCGCATCGACTTCCGGGTAAGGTTCTTGGGCTGGCTTTCCATTTTCATCTCGTAGTCGAGCCCGTATGACCGCTTTTTCTCCGGAAGAAAATGTATTTCCTCCCACATCAAGAGAAATTCGAGAATCGCTCACCGCAAATGGTTTTTCCATAATCCACGAGATTAACTGATTCCAATATCTTTGGTGATATTTATCCCCCACTTCAAACCGCCATTTCCATGTTTCATCAAAGCCTGCATACAGGGCCTTCCCTGCACCAAAGCGATGGCCGGCAAGGAGTGGAGTCAGGTTTTTTCCAGTTTCATCTAGTTGGGCTTGCAGAAAAATTTCTGCATTGGGAAGAATTTCCACTGGAGCAGCCCATGCTGGAACGGGCAAATATTTCCATAGTTTACGGTTTCTTTGCGAAATAGGTTCTAAGATGAGAGCGGGTAATTGATTGGTTTGTTGGTTGAAAGAAAAAGCCCGTGGGGCCACCCTGGGTGGACTGTTCTTTTTCCATCGAACCGGTAGTAAGCCGAGCACAGGTTCCGTTTCAGCGTTTGAATATTTTCTTAGTATTTGTCGTGGTCCATCTAAAAAGAGTAAACCGCCACCGCGTTGGCCCACAAAATCACGAATCCACTCCTGTTCCTTTGTTTTGAGTTCATTGGCTTCCAATTCTCCGTATACGATCAGGTCGTAGCTAAAGAGAATATTTTTTTCATCGGGGAAAACATCACCTTCTTTACCCCTGGCTAGTATGTCATTGCTGGAACCAATACCACCCCATACACAGGTAACATCCCATCTTTCATCCCGTTCAAATAAATTTTTTAAATACCGAGTTTCCCAACGGGGCCTGCCATCCAAAATAAGGAGCCGATTTTTTCTGGTCACCGCATCCACAGAGAATGGAATGACATTATTGGCTAATTCGCTTTCTCCTTCAATCGGTTCAACTTCAACTTTTAACCGGAGGGGAACGGAATGAAGAATTAATTCTTTGTTTTCACCCAATAAGGCTTGTTTTTTCTCGACCAGTTCTTTGGCAGGGAAATCAAATTCAACTGCTCTTCTGCGTATATCTAAACCACTTAGGTTTTGATCCCAAACAATTGAATTATCAGAATCTTTAATCAGCAAATGAAAGGGTGTTCCTGGAATCAAATCATCTTTCAAGGTAATTGTTCCCCGCACCCGGTCCTCCTTAAAAACACTTGATGGATTTTGAATTGAAAGAACTGCTAGATCTGGTGGTCTTTGATTGCTACCCAAACCCACGGTATGGATAGGAAGATTTCGTGCGGCGAGTAATTTAGAAATTTCAAGTGGTGAGCCACCTCGATTATGACCGCCATCACTAAAAAGAACCGCCGCGGCCCGGGTGTTTTTGGTGGAGTTTGATTGATCTTCCCCCACTTTTATGGTCGACCAAATTCCGGTTGCGAGATCTGTGCTTGAATCAACCGGTTCAATCTCAAAGGTCGGAAGGTTAGGGGATGATTCATTTTCCCAGAGCAAGCTGGTGCTATTACCGGAAATAGTCCGTACTTCAAGAATGTGAGTCTCAGAAAGATTGGCAAGCAAGCCCTTGTTCTTCTTGGTCAAAATTCGAGTGGCACGATTCCATCGATTGGAGTCTTCAAAAGAATTCATCGCACTCAATATACTTTCATTACCACTCGTTAAGATTTCCTTGGCATAGGCATTGAAGGATTCCTCTAACTGGTCTGAATACTTGAGTAAAGAACCGGCGAGTCTTTTCCAAAGGTCAGGATTATTAGAATCCGAATCTTTGATTGACTTCAAAAGTGGATCCATTTCCTTTTTCATTCCCTCTGTCCAATTTGAAAAAGACGGATTTTTTTCATTGGAGGGGGCAGAAAAACGGATACCAGGGATGGGGCGTTCCATTTTCCCATCGGGCAGGGTCCACCCAACGGCAACAAAATCTCCCCCGTTTCCTTCTTTATGAATAATTTCAAAGTTGTATTTTTGGCCAGCGGTCAGTTTTATTTTAGAGCTCTTTCGGTTCGAATCCCATGTTTTACTCATCGCCTGGGTAACATTGAGAATTTCTTTTGCTCCCTGTGGATTCATTCCATTCGAATTGATACGAAGACTGGAATAATCATCTGAATATATCCAAAATATATAATCTCCAGAAATGGGAGGATGTAGATATCCGTGTAATCGTCTGATATAATTATCCCCGATTCCCTCTTTGCTGCTTGCAGAAGTGAGATAAGAACTTTGGTCGGGCTTTTGAGATTTAAATTTTTTACTTCCGGAGATGGAGGCAAGATCACTTCCCTTTACATCCTCCCAAATTTCTTCCAAAAGTACTCCCTCTTTTTCTTTTACCACGGGTTTAAATTGATTCTTTTTTGACAACAGGGAATGGGCCTCCCGGATATTCTTTCGAATATTTTTTTCGAGATTTTGGAAGTTTTGTTTTGCCGAAGAAATTTCTTTCATTATCTGATCACTCGCTTTTCGAAGAAGTACGGAGGATTCATGAAGACTGAAGTTGGCAAGGTCCTGATCTTTGGGAAGAAACCCATGCTGCTCGGCAAGAACTAGTTTTCGACCTGCATCCATATGTTCATCGGTAAGAGCCATACTTTCTGAAGAATCTAAAAACACAAGGATACGACCCCGTTCCCCGTCTTCCCATGTAGTACGAAGAACCGGACCGGCAAAGGTTATGATAACGAGAAAGATCGCAACGATTCGTAGGGTCGGAAGGATAAACCTAAGCTTACTTGTTGTACTCCGTGCGAGCTCACCCCGGTATAAAAACCAAGCAAGAAATGAAAACACGAGTGCCACAAGTACCCCTTGCCATAACTCCCATTCCCCGGTCCATATTAGATCCCATTGATTAAGCGGGGTGTTCATAATACGACCCTTCCGAATTTTCGTTGTAAAATAATTTCAAGAAAAATTAAGACTAGAACTGCACTTAATAAAATCTTCCATGTTTCCCTTCCAAATTTTCGTTCACTGTCAAGTTTTCGATAGGCAGCAAGGGGGTTATTATTTGTTCCATCAATAATATCAACCGTTTCAGCAAGGCCTTTTGTTTTCTCGGTAATTTCTTCTTTCGTTAATCGTTCAAGTCTTGATTCGGAGGAGGATGAACCCACCGCAAAATGAACCACTTCATTATTTTCCGACTTCAGTTTGTAAATTCCTGGAAGGCGGGTGTTGGTAAATTCAATCAATGCTTTTTCACCCCTTGTATTTGCGACCAGAGTTCGTACCTGTCCATTGGGTAGGGTGAGTTGAAAGTTTTCTCCCGATTGATCATCGGGAAGATAATGAGTGATCGTCGAACCGGAAAGTAAGTTGCGTGGAGGTGTGACTTGATCCGCCAGATAGGACGCGAGTTGCTGGGTAAGAGGAAGGTAGCAACTACGTGCGGGTAAGTTTGTCCAGTCAGTATCAATGGATGTACCTAAGAAGAGCACAACTCCTTCCCCTGACTTCTTTTCGACGATCAGAGGATCTCCCGTTTCCAGGCGGGCAAGAACGGTACTATTTTTTTCAAGCTTTGCCCGGCTTTCATCGAGTTGTATCCAATTATTAATCTCTGCATCGGCAAGGCTTCCATTTCTAGGATCATTAAAAAGTGAGAGGGCAGGGTGATCAAAAAAAGAAGATACAATGCGGGTTTGAATACTTTCGTTAGTATTCTTTTTCTTTTCTGAAAGTAAAGGCATGGGAAGTAAACCTGGTCCCGTAATTCCGAGTTCTTTATTATACCAATCCAAATCCATTTGGTCACCCGCACAAATCCAAAGCCCACCTCCTTCAATAACAAATGTTTCAATTGCCTTGGTTCCTTCTTCCGACAACTTGGAAACATTGGCTAAAACCACAAGGCTTTGCCCTTTTAAATTTTGAACGGGGTCAAAATTACTTGCTGATACTACTTGAGCATCAATCAGATCCTTAGATTGCAGGTCTTTTTTTTCTTCCGCTTCGAAGAAGGGGGTAAGTGCAAGTTTGATAAAATCAGTCTCTCCACGAAGCCATTCCTTGGATGGGTCCCCATCAATAAGGAGGACACCTAATCGATCAATTACAGTAATCGAAGCGGACCGACGGTTATCCTGAGGAAGATCGTCAGCAACGGATAGATCAATTCCAATGGTATGGGAACCTGCCTTTTTAAAATGATGAGTGAATAAAACCTGAGTACTTTCTTTGGCGGGGAGCGAGAGAATGGCTTCGTCAATATGGGTGTCGGCATCATCAATAAATAAGCGGGCTACCAAATCGCCTTCATAAACATTGTCTCCCCCATTTCGAAGGTTCGCCCGAATTTTAATATTTTGCCCGATGCCCACGGTTGTTGCGGATAATTCGATTTCCTCAACGCTGACATTCTGATTTTCATCCTTTCCCCAATCAATAATCGTCATAACAGGTTGAATAGTCTCTTCCCGCATTCTTTCTTTAAAGGAAGACAAAGCGGCAAGATCGAGGTTTTCCCAATCTGATTTTCTGAAATCAGAAAGAAGGATAATTTCCTTTTTTGGATTTTTGCCCGAGTGAATGGCTCCAAGTGCTTCGTCCAGAGCATCCAGTAATGGGATCCGGTCGCTCTGTGCTTTTAATAAATTAGTTCGTTGGGCAAGGGTGTCATTTTCGGAAGTGGGTTTTGCGAAAAGTGGGGCAGGGGAACCACCCATTCTAATGACTGACGCTTCCGATCCTTTCCCAAGTTCATTGAGCAGTGAAGTTGAAAATGTACGGGCCTGGGAAAAACCGTTTTGGGCATTCATTGAAAAACTGTCGTCTAACAAAACGACAGTGGAGGAGGGAACATCTCCGGAAAGAGCCCGAACGGAATCCTGGCTATTTGGATTTGGAATAATTCCCGTTTCCGCTCCCAGGATATATAACAATACACATGCACAAAGTGTGCCCCCCCAAATTCTGGCTCGGGGGAGTAGGGCAACTAAGATTAAAAATCCAAGAGCAACCAGAGGAAGAATAATACGGTTTAAAAAAGGTCCCCATTCCGTGACGACCATACGGGCGAGTGCAAGGGCGAGAAGAATTGGAATGATGCAACGAATAATGAGCAGAATAATTTGTTCAAGTTGTACCTGCTTCCGGTTTTTACGTAAGACAGATTCGAGCAAATGAATAGCACCCCATGCGACTACTTTAAACCGACTACGGTTCAATAAATGAATGAGTAAAGGAACCAGTGCCGCAATTGCTCCAAAAGCGAGAATTCCATTGAGGAAAGTCATATTCTACCTGGCCTTCTAATTTTATTTCGAGCGGCAAGAAACGCCCCCAGTCCATCGGTATAGGGTTGGTCGGTAACCATGGGTACCAAAGAGATTCGATTTCGATGACATCCTTTGGTTAATCCATCCCGAAAAACTTCTAGGTTTTTTAAATAGGCTTCCCGGAGATGTTTTGGATCCACGGTATGCTTGAGGCCCTGTTTTTCCAAGCATTCAAAGCGTGTCCAATTTTGAAAAGGAAAATCAAGTTCATCCCGATCCCAAATTTGAAAAATTACGATGTCATGTTTAGCATGTCGAAAATGGGCAAGTCCTTTGAGTGTGGATTCCAAATCACCAAAACAATCCGAAAAGAGTACGAGTAATCCACGTCGTTTTATTTTTGGGGCGAGTTCATGGAAAACAGAGCCTAGGTCAGTCTCCCCCCCCACTTTCGTGGAAGCTAGAATATCGATAATATTTTTTACATGGGAAGGACCACCACGAACGGGAAGTTGGGACCGGACTTTTTCATCAAAAACAGTAAGTCCTACGCTATCGGTTTGCCTGAGGATTAAATAAGCGAGGCAGGCGGCCATCCGGGATGCATAATCCAGCTTGGTTTGGCTGATCGCCCGGTCGCCCTTGTATCCCATCGATCCGCTTGCATCGAGTAGCATGTTACACCTGAGGTTAGTTTCCTCTTCATATTCACGAATGAAAAAACGGTCTGTTTTTCCAAATACTTTCCAGTCTAAACGGCGGATTTCATCCCCGGGTGTGTAGGCCCGGTGTTGTTTAAATTCAACACTGAATCCTTTGTGTGGGGAGCGGTGAAGTCCGGAACAGAACCCTTCCACCACTCGTTTGGCAAGCACCTGATGCTTGGCGAGGAGGGAAAGTTCCTGGGGGTCAAGAAAGTCGGATGTGCCGGCCATCTAGAGTAACTTGGAGTGCAAAGAGAGGACTATAAAACGGCTTCTTTCTTTGTCGGTACTTCTTCAATAAGTCGGTCGATCAATGAATCCACGCTTATTCCCTCTGCTTCGGCATTAAAAGTGGGAACAATTCGATGCCGTAATACAGGATGTGCCAAGGCAGTTACATCTTCAATCTTGGCATGAAAACGTCCATTTAGTAATGCCCGGACTTTTGCACCGAGTATGAGTTGTTGGCATGCACGGGGACCGGGCCCCCAATCAATCAAATCCTTAACCCAGCCTGCTGCGTTTTCTTCCTTGGGCCGTGCACCGCGAACCAGTTCAAGTACGAAGTCGTAAACATGATCCGGAACCGGAACTTTTCGTACGGTTTCCTGGCACTCGATTAAAGAGGGTCCATCAATCACCGGTTCCAGTTTTGATTCAAATGTGGAAGTGGTTTGTTCTACAATTTGCCTTTCTTCTTCACGGGTCGGATAATCCACAATGATCTGGAATAAAAATCGATCGCGTTGTGCTTCAGGGAGTGGATAGGTGCCTTCCTGTTCAATCGGGTTTTGGGTTGCCAGTACAAAAAAGGGCTCCTCCAAATGATAAGTTTTACCCCCCACTGTCACATCGTGTTCCTGCATCGCTTCCAGCAATGCAGCCTGAGTTTTAGGAGGTGTCCGGTTAATCTCATCGGCTAGAATGATTTGACTAAAAATGGGTCCTTTATCAAAAACCAGTTCGCGATGTCCGGTCTTTTTATCCTCTTGTATAATATCAGTTCCTGTAATATCGGCAGGCATCAGATCGGGAGTAAACTGAATTCTCCGGAAGCTCAGTTCAATTGCCTGTGCGAGTGAGCGGATCATTAGGGTCTTTGCAAGTCCAGGTACACCTTCCAACAGGCAATGTCCCCGGGCGAGCATAGCGATTAATAGTTGATCAAGGACCGCATCCTGACCGACGATTACCTGGTGGACCTGGGCTTTTATTTTTTCGTAGGCAAGCACCAGTTTTTGGGCCATTTCTTCATCATTAATCGGTTTTTTTTTGGCTGGGCTCATGTGAGATTTTGGTTCGAATTAAGAAAAGCGGAAAAATAAGATAATATTTCGTTTTTGATTACATAATTTTGAGTAGCAATCACAAAATTGCCTTTTTTATGTAAAATATGAAGGACTTATTATCTTTCCGCCTTACAAAGTCTCAACATACAATTCATGACCTCAGTAGACTGAAGGGGAGAACTGGATGGTTTGATTCCATGACCTAAAATAATCGGCCAATCAAGAGCATCTTTCGTCCGTGTGCCATGACTTCCTTTGACCAGGCTTGCATCGAGTGGAATGAGATTCATGTTAGTCCGGAACCCCAATTTTTTCCCTAGTAATTTCCGGGCAACTTGAAGGGAGGGAAAGAAGAGAGTCGGATCCACAAAAAGTTCGGCTGGATCATACCCATATTTTCGATGGACATCGATACACCGTGCAAAATCTGGAGCAAGGGCATCGTCTTCCCAATGGTAATAAGCAAACCAGGAGTTTTCGTTGGAAAATGCCACGAGGTCACCCGCTCGCTCGTGATTGAGTCCGATTTCTTTTTTTGATTCCAAATCGAGGACGCGGTCCACACCCTCCATGTTTTCAAGACAGGAACGGACTTCGTTTCGAAATGAACTGGATTGATCGGAAAGGTATACATGGACGACCTGATGGTCGGTAATAGCAAAAGCCTTCGAACCGCCACAATCAAGATATTCCAGTCCGAGTTCATCTTTAATACTGAGCCATCCTTTTTTTCGGAATTCACGATTGGGGTAGATTACATGGTTTACTTCCGAAATTCCATATTCAGAAAGCAGGAGTACTTGAATGCCCTTCTTTTCATAAAAAGAAATTAAATCTCCCGCCACTCGATCTAAATCGTGCAGTGCAGTGGCAATACTAGGATCGTTCGGGCCTAAGCGTTGGAGATCATAATCGAGGTGGGGTAAATAAACGAGTGATAGATCGGGGGTGTTTTTTTCTTCTGTCCATTTGGCCGACTCGGCGATCCAATTGGAAGAATCAATCCCGGCACGCGGTCCCCAGAATCCATGAAATGGAAATTCGCCCAAGTCCGCCTTGATCTTTTCTCGAAGGTTCATGGGTTGGGTATGAATATCAAAAGTTTTCAGTCCATCTGCCCGGTATAGGGGGCGGGGTGTGATCGCATAATCCACGGAGGAATGCATGTTATACCACCAAAATAGGTTCGCACATGAAAACCCCGGATTTTCTTCCCGAAGTATATCCCATATTTTTTTACCTTTTACTAAACGATTGGACTGTTTCCAAAAATGGTGCTCATTTAATTCCCGGTCGTACCAACCATTGGCTACAATTCCATGACTTTTTGGAAGCTTCCCGGTAAGGTAGGTCGATTGAGCCGAACAGGTCAGGGCAGGCAGGACGGGTTCAATGACCTGATAGCCTTTGTGCTTTTCTGCAAAGGCAACTAGGTTTGGTGTGTGTTTCCCGAGGTGCCTGCCACAAAGTCCAACCAGATTAAGAACAGCCGTCCGGGGGCTGTTCTTGGTCGTGCTATTCATCAGGCATTTCGTAGGGCTATGTGGCGATTATTTAAATCGCGGACGGCATCAAGAATGATCTTACGATCCATCGCATGGACTTCAATCCCCTCGCCAATTCCCTGGATTAAAGTAATCGTAAGTTCACCTCCCAAGTGCTCGCGAAACTCCTCGAGACCCTCAAGAATGACTCGATTTCCATTCGCGGAAATCTCATTTAAGAGATCGTGGTAGAGGGGAAAACCGAGTGTTTCCAAAAGGCATAAAATGCGCTCGGTAGTTTTAGCTTTAACTAATCCCACCAGCGCGGAATAAGTCAAGTCGACTGCCAATCCAATTGCAACGGCTTCTCCGTGGCCAATTTTAAAGTCGGATATTTGTTCGAGCTTATGGGCGACCCAGTGTCCAAAGTCGAGTGGTCGGGCGGAGCCTTTTTCAAAAGGGTCGCCCGAACTGGCAATATGATCGAGATGGAGAGCCGCACTCTTTTTGATCACTTGTTCGAGAAGGTTTTCATTAAAAGAAGAAAGATTTTCTGCATTTTCTTCAATAAATTCAAAAAATGACCGGTCTCGTATTAACGCTACTTTGATCGCTTCCACATAACCTGCTCGTTTTTGGGAGTGGGGTAGTCCCAGGAGAAAGTTAAAATCATTTACCACTGCCTCCGGAACAGAAAAGGTACCAATCCAATTCTTTTTTCCAAAATAATTAACTCCATTTTTCACCCCGACTCCACCATCTCCCTGGCTCAGTGTTGTGGTGGGAAATCGTACCAGACGAACCCCGCGGTGTGCTGTGGAGGCAGCAAACCCAACCAAGTCAAGTGCGGCACCCCCTCCAATCACGATCACATAGGAATGTCGGCACATGGAATACCGGTTTAGTAATTCCCATATTTTCTCCACCAAAGACCAATCATTCTTTGCCGGTTCTCCCCCTTGAATGAACTGGGGCGAACACACTAAGTTAATACGATCTTCCCGCGAGCGGAAATAACTTGCAATATGTTCAAGTAAATTGGGATTACCATCGATTATTCCTTCATCCACAAAAACCAATGCCTTGGTTTTAATACCTTCTCGATGGGGTTGAAGGATCTCGGCTAAAGTATCATTTTTGGTAGAAAATGATCCTTTGGTAAAATACACCTTGTGCGAACATTCCAGGCGAATGTTTTTTCGAATGTATGAGTAGGATGAATTCATGCTTGAAAATCTATTCAGACTATCATGTCGCCGCAAACTTCTTTTGCATTAATACAGCGATCGATAAACAACAGAGACAGGGCGCAATCAGGCTTGGTGCATAGAATGACAGGGCGGTTGCATCCAATGCACAAATCCCTGCAAGCAAGCGAGAAACACCCTTCCCGATGGCCCCGTTTTTCTCCTCTCTCATCAGTAAGATTGAACTAAAGGCAATCCACGCAACCAACAGACCGGTCAGGTTGCATAGAAATACTCGAATGGGATCGAGTTGATTCCAATATACCAATAGAGCGAGGGCGATCAGTGGGGTGGAAAAGAGCAGGATTATTGAGTATTGAACCGGCTCTGTTTTCTTTTGGGATTCTCCCCGAGCGAACCAACTTATTCCAATAATATAGGAGGCAAGAACAGATGCCCAAATCAAGCTTTGGGGTGCAAGTTCAGATTTTCCTGCTGCGGTTGCCGCGACAAGCCAGAGAAAAAATCGGCATCCTCCCATGATTATAATTCCCCCGGCCCATTTTTTATGAATGTAATCATAAAAAAGTACGGAAGCAATCAGAGCGAATACCCAGGTCTTTTCACACCCCGCTACCGTTACTAAAAGAACCCCTCCCAGGATGAGCTCCAGGCTGCCGAGAATCCAAACGGTCTGGGCTGATATGGAACCGCTTGGCAATGGGCGTTTGGGGTTGTGCGCTTGGTCGAAATCTTGATCAAAGGCATCATTCAATGTGCAACCCCCTGCATAAATTAGGCTCGAACCGATGAGTAAGTAGACAAAAGTGTTCCAGTCAAAAAAAGCAAAATCACAAACTTCTGGCATGATTTTAAATGTTGAACTGGCAGTCGCATTGATTGCCCACGCCGCCAGGACATTAGTCCAGACAGTCGGTAAGTTCGATACTCTGGCTAAGGTAAAAGCTTGGTGCAGAAAGGATTTCATCAATTTGTACCCTTGCGGTCTGTTATGAAGTGGATGGTTCCCCGTTGGCTAATCCGCGTTGGGAGAGTGCATTTAAGGTCCATTCATATTCTTTGGCAATCTGTTCCACAACCTCAACCGATTGTAGTTCAGTGGGGAGAACTTCCCATGTGTAGGTTTCCATTTCCAAATGCCTGCACGCGTTTGGGTTTCTTGCCAACCAGTCCAGGGTATCGAGAACATGTTGCTTGGTATCATGCAAGGTCGAGCTGGGAGAAGTATGTAATGGAACATGAAAATGAATTCGCCATTCATCTCCCAGTTCCTGGTTTCCAGAATTAGCATGTGCCAAGGCAAGATCGAGGTCCTTATGGCGTTGTAAAATTTTTCCCTTTTTTCCCACCACCACTTGATGGAGGTAAACCTCTTCGACGAATGAATGGAGCAACTGAAGGTTTTTCGTACTTGGTTCCGCCCGCAAGGCAGAACTTAAATGTAACTTACTTAGGCGAATTTCCGCTTCCGCTAATTGATTGAGTCCTTCCTGCGCATCCTCATATTCCACGGCCAAGTGACAACAATCATAGTTCACTCCAACGGTTTCTTTTAAATGGGGAGATTGAGCAAATCCATGCAGCTGGTCAAAAAAAGAAAGAGTTTCTTCCGTCGTTTCAAAGGAGCCAAGTGGTTCGGGCTCGAGTCCAAGGTGGAGATCCAGTCCTTTTTTTTGTCTGATTTTCTCAATCCCCAGTGCACAACGGTTAATATTTTCAAACACGGCTTCAGGAATTTTTCCAGGGGCATGAAATTCTTTAAAAGATCCTGGCAGCGTACTGACGCTTCCTTCTTCGCCCGGTTGCAATAATTGCTCGAGAATTTCAAAAAGAAGTAAAGTGTAATCCAGGCGATCCGGATCGGTCCAGTCCGGTCGATAGACCTGTTCTTTTACCCGGGTGCCATGGAATTCGCCATATGGGAAACCATTAATCGTAAAAATATAGCAGTTCTTTTTTTCAAGCCAATTTTGGAAGGAGAGTAATGTTTTGGGATCGGCAAGCGATTGAGCGGCCGTTGCACCCAGGCGTAACCCAATTGCAAATGGCTTATCCGGACAGACTAAATTCTTCACTTGTAAAACATAGTTTTCCAAGGCGTGGAAAGTTTCCACCCATGTACTGCCTCGGTGAACATTGGTGCAGTAGGCAAGTTCAATATTATGCAAGAGTTTCATATATTATTGGATTAATACAAATAATCTAGGCATACCGCAGCCCCATTTTAAAGACAAGTTTACTCGTTCCTTAAACCAAGATGGATCAAATTATTTTTGTGGACAAAAAAAATGTGCGACCCCGCCCAGAGTCGCACATTAATTTTTGTTAACCGTAACGGTTATCCTGCCCTTAAAAATAATATTGCATCTATGATGCCAATTTTCGTGAACTTTAAAAAATGTATAAAAAGCCTCACTTCATCCTTACTACTAAGTTTTTATAAATTCCATTCATTATCAAGTGAGTAATTTTTTGCATTCGAAAACAAACAATGGAATGAACGACAGGATTAAGTTTGTGGAACAAATGATTTTGAACATTATTAAACAAATCAATTTTCTGGTTTCGCTCGTTTATTGAAAGTAATGAATATCTCAGAACCGATATGGAAGAAATGGTTTGCCAAGCATGGTGGTAAATTAGTTCTGTTTGCTCGTCAGCAAGCCCGTTATCCAGATGATGCAGAAGATTTGGTCCAGGAGGCATTTGTTAGAATCTGGCGATTATATGGGCACACCGGAGAAGTTTCCCCCGGCCTGGTGTATCGAGCCATTCGCAGGCTGGCAATTGATTGGGCACGCAGTATTGACAGGCGTCGTATTCGGGAGGAAAAAGTCATTCTCGATTCTCCACTCTCTACCTCTTTCGAACGAAATTTGGAAAAAGACGAACGAAAGCAGGCACTCCTTCGTGCGATTGAAAGACTGCCCAAAGAACAAAGTGAGGTGTTAATGCTTAAAATTTGGGGAGATCTCACATTTGACGAAATTAGCCGCACCTTGGATCTGTCTTTAAATACTGTTGCTTCCCGTTATCGCTATGCCTTGCAGAAATTAAAAGATTCCGTTCCGCAGGAATTAGAAAGCGGAACCACTCCAAATCGATGAACGATTTCGAAAAATTAGAAAAGGAACTCTCCTCGCTTTCTCCCCGTCCTCCCACCGATGAATTTACAAAACAGATCGAGGACGCACTGGGAGAAGCAGGATCGGTTGCGATGTGCCATCTCCACGATCAGGCGGAACAATCGATCGTAAAGTCCTCTTTTACCAAAATCTTAGCCTGGACAATACCGGGTATAGGAATTGCCGCTGCGGTCGCGTTTTTCTTTTATTTCTCACAACTGAGCTCGAATGAAATCGCATTCAAAAAAGTGGAGCCTCTTGCGGTTCAACCATTTAGTATGGTTGATGATGATAGTCCATTACACGGAGTTAGCTCGGAGCAATTGGAGGATTTCTCTGGAATGCCGATGGTGGGATGGCTGGATCCCCAAACGGAAGAAAAGTTTATTCGTCGAGTAGATGAGGGAATTGTGGATCGTGCAACTGGACTACCGGCTCGGCAATACAGGTATCATTTTATAGACGAAACCCTTTGGACGCACCCAGCTTCAGAGACCCGTGTTTTATCCACAACTCCGAGGCAGGAAGTGTATCTGATAGACCTGGAGTTATACTAATACCTCTTCCATCGTGCCCGCAGGTACCAAAGACTGCTTATTATTAACCCGGTATAACCTAATCATGAAATTCTCTATTTTCCTTTTTACCATTGGCATTCTTTACAACCTGTCTCTGGTTGCAAAAAATAAGGATTCCGATTCTCGTACGACCGCTTACCTCGGAATTTATGCAACTAAAGTAAATCCGAATGTAAGCCATCAACTTAAACTTACAGAAAACCTTTACCTAAATGTGGAATTGGTTGCAAAAAACAGCCCGGCTGAAAAAGCGGGTATTCAAAAATTTGATTTGCTCCTTCAGATGAATGATCAAATTTTGGTAAATCAGGAACAGCTCAAATATTTGGTCCGTTCCAAAATGCCAACGGATGAAGTAATCTTCACTTTATTAAGACAGGGTAAAAAACAAAAGATTACCGTAAAACTGGGAGAATCCAACCTTACCCAAGAAGATCCGTTCCAAAATCCCAGTTTGTATGATCGTTTCCCACATTACGACCCTTTTGGAATGGATTCTTTTGAAAAAGATCCTTTTTTACATAATCCTCAAAACCTTGAGGATTTAATACCCTTTCTACATTTTAATCAAAACAGAGTAAGGCATAAAAAAATACTACCCCAAAAACAATCGGAAGATGACCCCCTGCACCCGAAGGCAAATACTGAATCCTTTTCCAAGCAGACCAGCCAGAGTCAGGTTATGATCACCGATGAAGAGGGGACATTAGAATGGACTGAAAAAAATGGTCAAAAATCGCTCCGTGCCACTGACCCTTATGGAAAAGTTCTCTTCGATGGTCCGATTGATAATGCGGGAGAAAGAAAAGCACTGTCCGGAAATTTAAAATCCCGGCTCGAGAAGTTGGAAAAGCAAATCAATTCAAAGTAATTACTAAAGAGTGCAAGAAGGGAATGGTATAATTTTGTTGATAATCAGTTTTATTATCGTCTGAAATTAGAACAATTAATTCGGGCTTGACCCAAATACCACTTTTGTAGATTTTAGATTCTGCCCAAACTAAACAATCTATTATATGAAACTGATAATTTCTTCACTAACTGCTCTGCTTTTTTCAGGAGCATTATTGTCCGCGCAAATGCCTGGTATGGTTACCATGCAGCAATCTTCTGCTTCTCAGGGGACAACCTTGGGAGCAAATACCACGAGCGGAGCTGCTGGTATCGCCTTGGG
>NZ_CAXLMO010000079.1:0-14225 GCF_964187635.1 Candidatus Seribacter sulfatis
AGGGAAACTCGCAGGTTGTCCCCGGTCCACCGAGCTGTCAAAAACCGTTCCGTCAATCAAAGTACCATGATAGTGCAAACGAACCGTTTTATCCATGGTTGGACTGGGGCCTTTTCCTTCACGCAGGATTTCGTAGTAAAAGCCGGAGGGGTCTTTTTTGACTTTTTCATCGGTGGCAAGAAGGGCCATGTATTCTTTGGATTTTGCCTTATTTTCTGCGGCCACGCCCTTCATTCCTTCCTGTTCAGCCGCCCGGGCAATCTTCATTTTTTCGGACATGATCTGTTGTACCTTGGGCATCAGTGCCTGTGTTTCCGGTGGCATTTTTCCCAATGCAATTCCTTTTTTCATACCGGCTAAAATGAGATCGATCTGCTCGCTGGTAAACTCCATTTTTGCCAAACCGGATCCTTCGGCAAACATCATTCCAATCGCCCCGTAAATTTCCGCGTCTTCAATTTTTTTATCATTCTGGGCAAAAACTGAACCAGAAAGAAAAATCATGCTCGTTACTAATAAGCCAGTTTTCTTCGCCCTGGCAATCGGTTGGATTTTAGTTAATTCCATGCACTCAAATTTCCTTCGTCTCGATTTTAGTCAACTTAAATGTAGGGCTTTCCTTATTTTTATTAGGTTTCCTATCTTTAAAAAGGGTTGGCAATGAAATACAAGCCGTTAGATTATAAGCTGTGTCAAATGAACAAAAAGAGGATAGGCAACAGGTCGTTTTATTTGATGGTGTATGCGGTATGTGCAATGCATCAGTCGATTTTATTCTCAGCCGTGATCGGGATAAAAAGTTTTTATTTTCTCCCCTTCAGGGAAAGTTTGCCAATGCACAGGTTCCTGAGGAGTGTATGGATTTAAATACGATTATTTATATTAGAGACGGTATGATCTTACGCAGATCATCGGCGGTTTTACGAATTCTCGTTGATTTGGGTGGGCTTTGGGTTGTGGTTTGGCCCCTCCTGCTAATACCCGCTTTTCTGAGGGATTTATTTTATCGTATAATTGCAAATAGTCGTCATTTGATTTCTAAAAAGAGAGCCGCTTGCCGACTCCCTTCTCCGGAAGAAAAGGAACGCTTTTTAGACTAAAGGGATTGTGGTTTCATACCCTGTTGAGTAGATAGAAAGCTTTGATTATGACAAAGATTATTATTCTCCCTTTCCTCTGCCTGCTCGTTTCTATTTCCGCTGCCCCGACCCGGGAAGCTTTTGCCTTGGAAGAACGATCAATCACGGGTGTACCAATCGATGCTTTTGAATTAGGTGATGCCAATCTGACCATCGAATTATGGGCCCGTTCCCCTATGATTTTTTCCCCGGTGGCGATGGACTTTGATGCTCAGGGACGCTTGTGGGCCACCGAGGGAATTGACTACCAAAGAGGAATGAGAGTCAAGGAAGGCCGATCAATTATCGTGCTGGAAGATAAGGATTGGGATGGAAAAGCCGACTCTTCCCATGTCTTTGTCACCGAAAAGGAAATCCGTCACGCCGCCCTTGGGATTGCAGTTTTTGACAACCGAATCGTTCTTTCTTCCACCCCATCGATTATCGTGTACACCGATGTTAATCGGAACGCGGTGTTTGATGAGGGAGTTGATAAGAGGGAAGTTTTCTTAACCGGGTTTCGTGATGCGAGTCATGACCACACCCTCCATGCGGTGGTCGGTGCTCCCAGTGGGCAATGGCATTTCTCCTATGGAAACCGAGGGGCGGATATTAAGACCAAGGATGGTAGGCATCATATTTCCGGGTGCTATTATGGTTATAGCGACGGGATTGGTAAAAAGAGTTCAGACGGAGAGGTCTATGTGGGCGGTATGACTATGCGGGTTAATCCGGACGGTACCGGGCTGACCCCGACCGGGGAGAATATGCGTAATTCACACGATATGTTTATTAGTTCCCATGGGGATATTTATCAGAGTGATAATGATGACCCTGCTCATGCCCGAATCAGTTGGGTGATGGAACATGCTAATATGGGGTATGCGGACCTGAGCGACGGGAGCCGATCATGGGAGGAAGTCGCCAAGTCCTGGGAGGAGCCGGCAGGATGGAGCAAAGGGCTTCGTTTTTCCCGTTCCCACTGGCGTGAAAATTATCCGGGCGCTTTTCCACCGGGCACGATTTACGGTGCCGGTTCACCCACTGGGAATGTTCTGATTGAGGACGACACCCTCGGGCTGGCCGGTACTTATCTCGTCGCCTGTATGGTGCGCAAGGAGGTGATGGCGGTCACCCCGCAATGGAAGGAAGCCCAGATCGAAATGGGGGAGCACAGACCTTTTATCCGTTTGAAGGCGGATCGAAAGGGCGAATTCTTTTTACCCACCGATCTCGCACTTGCCCCTGATGGCTCGCTTTTCTTTTCCGATTTTTACAATGATACCAGCCGGGGAACCAATCAGGTAAGCGGGAGCATCTATCGTATTACCCGTAAAGATGGGAAGCCCCTGACTCTGCCCAAAATTGATTTTTCTCAAGTGGATGGTCTGCTCGCCGCCCTGAAAAACCCTGCTGTCAATGTACGCTCTCATGCCGCCGCCCAACTGGTCAGTCTTGGAGAAAAGGCCTACACCAAGGTCGAGCAGTTCTTGGCCCAAAACCGCAGTGATCCCGTTCTCCGTTCCCGTGCAATTTGGGTACTTGCCCAGCTGGGGGAGAAGGGGAGGACTCGAATTGAACCCGGTTTGCAAAGTAAAGATGAGGTCGAGGTCGTAGTGTCCTATCGTGCCCTTAGGCATAGCCACCCTGATCGTACGCTTGAATATGCCAAGGCACTCGCCCAGTCCCCCTTCGCCTCGGTTCGGCGCGAAGTAGCGGTGAGCCTGAAAGGTATTCCCTTTTCAGATTGTCGCGACCTTCTTGCCCAATTGATGAAAGGATTTGACGGTCGGAATCGATTTTATTTGGAAGCCCTGGGAGTGGCCTTTCACGGAAAGGAAAACTTGGTTTATAATCAGCTGGTCGCTCCTACCATGCCGGATCCCGAAAAGTGGGGATCGAAAAATAAGCATCTCGCATGGCGACTCCATACCCCTGAAGCAATCCGCGATCTGGATCTTTGCATTCGTGTACAAAAACCACCAGTGGATGAATTTAGGTTTCTGTCCATGGCCTTTGCCAGTTTTCGTAACGATAAGGAAAGACAGGACCGGGTTAAGCGCTTACAGGCCCTCGCCCAACTATCCGAGTTTTCTGCCGAGTACTACCAGGTCACGGTGGACGAGATAATTGCAAAAGATCTTAATGATTTAAAGGGAGAAATGATGGAAGCAAGCTATCTAATTCCCACCCAACTGGGAGTATTGACTACAGTTTCTGAGCCTGCTCAAATTGCGCAGCTCCAAGGAGATTTAGATAGGGGCAAGACAGTAGCCGCAAAATGTTATCTGTGCCATAAGATTGAAGGAATTGGGGTCAACTTTGGACCCAACCTTACCCATTGGGGGAAGGAGCGTACCGTAGAGGAGATTGTAAAAGAGATCGTTTATCCGGATGACAAACTTGCTCATGGGTATGAAAAACCGGTCCGTCTCACCACCAAGAAAAATAAGCATGTGGCGGAGGGCTTTCTTTCCAATTACAGTTGGCATGCCGGTTCCCTCAAACTGAAAGTCCTTGGCGGGCAAACCCGTAAAATTCTTTTTCGTCGAGCGGGTGCAAAAATTGATTATTTAAAGGAATCCTGGATGCCCTCCGCCTCCGAAATGGGAATGTCTGATCAGGACCTCGCGGACCTCGCGGTGTACATGCAATCCACCGGTTCGGGGGAAGACGATTCCACCTCTGGAGATTCCGGAGAACCCGTTCCCCCCACCGGAAATGAGCCGGGATGGCAGGTCGTTACGGGAGAGGATTTTGTCAATGTGAACTGTTTCCCCGATACCTGGCGCTGGGAGAATGGACATGCCTACTGCACGGGCAAACCGACCGGGGTCATCCGGTACCGCGAACCCTTGGAAAACTTTGAACTCCTACTCGAATGGATGCACAAAAAAAATGCCGGAAACTCGGGCGTCTTTGTCTGGGCGACCCCGCAAAGTATTTCCAAATTAGCCGCCGGACAGGGCCGGTTGCCTCACGGGATTGAAGTGCAGGTCCTCGACCTCGGGTATGCCGATCACTACATCAAACGGCATAAAAAACCAGCCGACTGGTTTACCAGTCACGGTGACGTCTTTCCGGTGGGCCCAATTAAAATGAATCCCTTTCCCCCGGTTGCGCCTAATGGTCGGCGCAGTTTTCCAAGCAAAGAAACGACATTGGGAATCAATCAATGGAACCGGTATTATGTTCGGGCGGTCGATGGTGAGGTCCGCCTTTGGGTCAACGGGGAAGAGGTCTCAGGAGGGGATGGGATTGATCCATCTTCTGGGTTCTTCTGTTTAGAGTCTGAGGGGGCTCCGATTGAATTTCGTAACATTCGCCTACGCACACTTTCCGAAGTCGGAGAGATGAAACTTCCTGTACATGAGTCAGCACTCGCTCTAAACCTCAAAGGACATCCTGCATTGGGAACCTGGAAATATCTCAATGGGTATACCCGTGAGATTGCCGAAGACGGTCAGGTCACTCTTCGTCTGGGAGAGGATGTGATCTGGAAACGCCGCTGTATTTCCAAATCTGAAAATGAATTTGTTTTGGAAGGGAATTTGGTTCACAAATTGATTGGGGACACTTTACATATCGAAGGTAAATATAAAGCGGTTAAGGAATAGGTTGACCCATTTCAAAGTCATCTTCGTTATGGGTCTATGTGTAGATTTTCCTCCTCCATCTTAATTTTTCTTTTCTTTCTTACATCGGTTTCGCTACTTGCCCAACCAAGATACTTCAATGATTTAAAGCTAGGTTCCGATTTCCAAAAAGGATTGGAAGAATTATTGGAAGGCAATCAATCGGTTCGACTCGCCGATTTAAAAAGACAACTCACTCAAAAGCATTCCAAGGTTGTGCTCGGAGAGGTTCCAATCCACTCCGTTTCACCCAACAAGCTTTATGATCAGATATCTAAATCTGTTTTAGTAATGGGCAGGCTTTATAATTGTGGGAAATGTTCGAAATGGCATACCTCCATGGCTTCTGCTTTCGCTATTGGGCAAGATGGTATTATCGTAACCAATCATCATGTGTTGGAAAAAGATGAAGGAGAAATTCTGGGAGCTATGGATGCGGAGGGTACTGTTTATGGAGTTGAAAAAGTTCTCGCTGCCAATCAGGAAGACGATCTTGCCATTTTAAAGTTACGGGATGCCAAATTAATTCCAATGGCTCTTGGTAAGCCCGCAAGTGTGGGAGCGGATGTCTGGGTAATCAGTCATCCAAATAGAAAATTGTACACCATGACAAAGGGTATGGTCTCCCGTTACCAAATGATTTTGAAAAACGGTCAAAAACCCGGTCGCAGGATGTCTATCACTGCTGACTATGCCAAAGGATCAAGTGGAGCTCCCGCGTTTAATCGCAAGGGACAGGTCGTGGGTGTGGTGTCATCAACCAGTTCCATTTATTACAGCATAGAGAACGGGAAGAAAGAAAACCTGCAAATGGTGGTCAAGAATTCTATACCTGTGGAATCAATTCATGAATTGATTCAGAAATAATTTGTTGTCATAGGTTGGAAATAGTCCCGACTTCTCCCACACCTTGTCATCGCGAGGGCTGAAAGCCCGTGGCGATCCACTGTGAGCCAATAACCGATCCGCACTGTCCGCACGCGTCCCCCGAGACACCATGGATTGCCGCGTCTGTCACTTAGGCTCCCTCCTCGCAATGACAAATACCACGCACTCACGACACTCTTGTCATCGCGAGGGCGTCTTCACCCTTGTCATCGCGAGGGCTGAAAGCCCGTGGCGATCCACTGTGAACCAGTAAGCGAAGAGACAAGTCGTATACATAATTCGAGACACGATGGATTGCCGCGTCGCTCACTTCGTTCCCTCCTCGCAATGACAACATCAAAATTGATCGACTATGCGGTTTGATTTTTTATCTTTGGTTAATGTCTTGGACTAAGAAATCCTACTGTATTTACTTACTTGCCAATCGAAAAAACGGTACGATTTATGTTGGCGTCAGTGGAAATCTTTCCAAGCGTATGCTCGAACATAAGAATGGAACGAACGAAGGTTTTTCTAAAAAATATAGTCTCAAGAAGTTGGTATATTTTGAGTCTTTCGAGGTGGTTGAAAATGCAATCAAACGAGAAAAGCAATTAAAGGCGGGTAAGCGTTCCACTAAAATTCAGCTAATCGAAAAAGATAATCCAAATTAGGATGACCTAAGTGCTGATTGGTGATTCTGAATCGTTTTGCTCACTCTTGTCATCGCGAGGGCGTAGCCCGTGGCGATCCACTGTGATCCAGCAAGCGAAGAGACAAGTCGTACGGGTTGTGCGAGGCACGATGGATTGCCGCGTCGTCCGCTCCCGCTCTCTCCTCGCAATGACAAATTATGTGTTGTCATCGTGAGGGCTGAAAGCCCGTGGCGATCCACTGGGAGTCAGTAAGCGAACCGCATTGTCTGAAGATGTCTATTGCATGCAGTGGATTGCCGCGTCTGTCACATGCGTTCCTTCCTCGCAATGACAAGTGTGTGTTGTTATCAAACCGCAGCGTTCTTACCCACTCTTATGATTGCGAGGGCTGAGTTGTTTACCAGTTGTCTGTGCGGAAGGGGCTGGCGGGTAGACCCTCCTTATTGTAGAGGTTGGCATCGGCCGGATTCATGGTAAATGCGTAGCGGGCAGCGACCGGGGTCTTGACTGCTCCTGAACTGAGCACCACCTGATCGCCGACAATTTTTGCATCTGCCCAGTGCCATTTTTTATCGGCTCCGGCGATTGAGAAGTGTTTAAGGGAACCGTTTTTGATTTGCTTGGTCGGTTCGAGTTTTTCTTTCTTACCGACCATTAGTCCTTTCCCTACATTTTTGAAAGAAAGATGGACTTGATTTCCTTTAATCTTGTGACCGGAGTAAAGCGGGCCCGATGGGACAATATTCTTTTTACCGTAGGTTTGATGAAGGGCCCACTGAGCGAGGCGTCCACCCACATCCTGCTTGTTTTTTGGATGAATGTCATTGGGGTTATGGGCATCTGCTAAATCAATGATCACCGCCATGCCAGTGTGTTTAAGATCGAGGGCTTGGGTCTGAGCCTCGCGTAATTTGGCCCATCCGTCTCCGCCGCCTGGGGTGGTGCCGGGTTGTTTCCAATTGCACAACTGAACCCAGTAGAAGCCAAGATTTGGGTTTTGAAAGGCTTTTCTCCATCCTTGAACGAGGGCATGTTTCTTTTGGTAATAGGTAATGCCTTCTCCGCCATTGGATTCTCCCTGGTACCAGATGGCTCCGCGTAAAGCGAAAGGGGTAAGGGGATGAACCATGGAGTTGTAAATTGCGGAAGGGGTGCTTCCTTTTACCTTGGTGTCTTGGGTATAGGCTTTCACTTTTTCTGCAGTTTCGGAAAGTTCGGGTACCGATTTGAAACCGTCGAGTGTGGTCCATGGCTCGATACGGGTACCTCCCCAGTTCGATCCGACCAAACCAACTGGGACATTGAGTTCTTTGTGGAGCCTTCTTCCAAAGTAGTACCCGGTAGCACTAAAGTTTGATATGGTGGAAGGGGAGCATACTTTCCATTCTCCTTTGCCTTCACGCTGGGGAATGGGGTGAACAGTGTGTCCGGGGACATCAAAGAGTCGAATGTTCGGATATTTGGCTGCGGCGATCTCCTCTTTTGGGTTGGCACACTGGGAAACACGCCATTCCATATTGGACTGTCCGGAACAGATCCAAACTTCCCCGACCAGTACATTATCCAATTTGATCTCGTTGTTTCCTTTAACGGTAAGAAGCGAGGGAGAAGCATTCGCTTTTAACTTGTCGAGTTTGACCATCCATTCCCCCTTTTTTCCTACTGTGGTTTCTTTCTTCTGCCCGGCAAAGGAGACGGATACTTTTTCACCGACATCTCCCCAACCCCAGATGGGCACCTGCATATCGCGCTGTAAGACCATATTGGCATTGATGACCGCTGGCAGGCGGACGGCGTGAGCCGAGAATACGACGGCAATGAAGAGTAAACAGGAGGTTAATGTACGCATTATAATGGGGGCTGGGTTAGAATTTTAAATAAAAGAAAGAAAACTCTTTGAAAATCTTTTGATCAATCTTAAAAACTGAGATTGAGAAAGAAACTCAACGGAGTCTTTTAGGATTCTTTCTTGGGATCAATCTTAATTTGCAGGGGATCCGGAGGGGTTTTCCCAAGTAAACGATTCAGGGTGTAGGCAATATAACCGTTGGCCAGAGGAGTTCCATTTTGTGCCTTTATATTTTGAATGTTTACTTCATGGATATGCCAAGGTGTAAGTTCGGAGAGGGTGAGCTCCACGATCGTTCCATTTCCGGAAATTTCAATTTTGGAAATCGCTACCGACTTCTCATCCGACCGAGGGGAACCATAAGCTTTGCGGTATTCAAAGAAGTATCTTTTGAAGGGCCAGTTTTCCTTCTCTAGTGCTACTTTTTTATCCACCGGTTGAGTGAAGGTGAATTTGAATCCTTTCTTGGTGAGTTCCATATTCTGAATTTCAAAGGGTGTTTTTCCATTCCATGAAACTTGTTGAATTCCCTGTCCGCCTGCCCAGGTATGTTTGGTCTGCCCGACAAAAAGGCTTCCATCGGGAGCCCAGGCCATTCGATTGCATCCCCGTCCTAAGGGAGATCCATCAATAAAGGGTACGCAGGCACCCTGAAGTTCACCGCCCACTTCTTCGAGCATGACCCGGACAATTCGGGGTTTATTCATCTCGCCCACCAGGAGCTGTCCGGTGAAGGGGCCAAAGTGGGCGTTTTCTGAAATAGCGAGGACTTCAGTGGGAGAGTTGGCCATAGTACCATGAGGGAAAACGACGCAGGCACGAGTTCGTAGCTTGGCCAGTTTTTCTACCGGGCTGTCAACGGGAACTCCCTCAAAGCCTTCTTTCCAGGCCAGGCTTGCAGCGTGTCCATAAAAGCGATCTTGTTGCACATGAAAGAGCTTGCTGGAACCGACCCAGTCTCCTTGATTATCTGTGACGAAGAGATTACCCTTCAGATCAAACCCTAGTCCATTGGGCGTGCGGTGTCCATAGCTGTAGGGAATGGTTTTTCCCTCCGCGGTATACTTCATTACACAACCGCGGTAGGGTGCGGAGGAATGCATCCTGCCAGGTCTGCCTTTTTCATTAAAAGTTCCTCGTGTGATCGAGCGTACGCCATCACCGGAAGATCCAGTTCCCAGGGCAAAGAAATAATTTCCCTGAGTGTCCCGTACGGGCGTAAAATTGAATTCATGGTAATTTCCTGACATGCCAAACTGGTCGGTTACCACTTCGTAGTCATCCGCTTTCCCATCTCCATTGAGATCCCGGATGCGGGTCAGTTCCGGTCTTTGGGTGACAATGAGTTCTGTATTTGAAAGTGCAATGACGCCAAGCGGGTTATGTAAGCCCTCGGCAAAGAGTTCCCATTTATCCTCTTTATTATCGCGAACAAATATTTCCCCGCTGGGTAAACAAACCACGAGTTTGCCATTGGGCAGAAAGGTGAGTCCGTCAATCTGAATATTTTTAAACTTGGTGGGTGGGGGCGGAATATCGATGACTGAATACTGAGGGGCGGTTTCGGAAAAAACAGTACATGCAAGTAGAAGACAAAATAAGATAAATTTCATTAGTTGGCTTCCTCCCTGGGTTGAATGAGAATCGAAAATTCATTGGATTCCCGAGCCGTGAGTACAAGTGTTCCGTCGGGAGAAAGATTACCCCGGTTACTGGAGATGGTAGCTTGTGAGTTCGGGGTTAATCGAAGGGTTGTTTCAACAGTGGGAGAAACCGTAAAAGTTCTTTGTATACCAGATTTGTTGGCATTGGGACGTATCAGTTCGGTAATTACATACTTACCCATAGAGTATCTGAATTTTGGGAACCCGTCCACCAACCGGTAACCGAGGTAGGTGGGAGCCTCTCCCGCTCCCTTTAGGGTAATGGGGAAGTCAGTAGCCTCAGAGGTATCGTAAATCGGTTGTTTGTTATTGGTCTTGGAAAGTGCATCGAAAGTTTGGTCGTTTAGTTGAGTGGTGCGGGCACGATAGTAGGGCACACCGTTGAACTGAGCGACAGGCTTGCCGTTGCTCGACCAGTGGTTTTGATTGGCTCGGATGAAGCCCCCTTTGGTCCAGGCATAACGGAGTCGGCATTCACCGGCGTCCCAGCAGAAGTAATGGTTTCCGGGGAGGGCGACTGCGAAGGCGGCCGGGGATGCTCCCGGCATAAAGGTGCGATAGATAATGGGTTCTGTGATTTGGGAAACCAAATCGTCAAAAGTGGGGGTAAAGGTACCGTTTTTACGGTTGTATTTCTGATCAAAGGGGAAGCGTTTGAGCAGGGTTTCCGGAGTAAACACATCCTGGGGTAATTCTTTGCGAGCCTGGGCGACCTGTTCCTTGTCGATTATAGCTTCCTTGTTTCCCCATGCATTATTTACATAGCTGAGGATGTAGGCGAGTTTCTCATCATCAAAGAGAAGTTGGGGGGGCATAGCGGAATAGAAGTGCTTACCGTTTACCTTGATGGGGCCGGCCAGACCGCGAAGCGAGATGGCAATGGAACGGGCAGAACCGCCCTTGAGCCAATCACTACCGGCAAGGGGAGGGACCGTTCCTTTTTGCCCTTTACCATCGGGCATATGACAGGCAACGCAGGAACCGGCTCCGTTGTATAATTCTTTGCCTTTGCGAAGAATTTCATCTTTGGACAAACCAAACAGATTTCCGGAGAGTGTAAAAAAGAGGACTAGTATAGATTGTTTACTCCTGAAGGTCATATATTAAATATTTAAACATGAGAAGAGTCTTGCTGTACATGTGTAAACCAAGTGGTTCAATAAAAAAATAGGGGGTATTGTGAATATTCGGTTTGATTACGACTGGACTTATTGTCCTTGATCGCGGTCGAGGTTTTCCTGAATCCATTTTGCCAGGGTACCGCTTCCCGTCCCATAGCCTCCGGGTAGGGGGCGGAGGTCTCGGGTTTGTCTCTTGGGAGGATCGCCCCAGTGCTTGGGGAAAGGTTTTCTTTTATTTGGTTTTAGCTGGGGGCGATTCGGTTGATTGGGTGGTGTCTTTTCTTTCTTTCCATATACCATTTCATACACCTCTTGGGCAGTACGCTTTTGTCCGGTTGATTCATTAAACCATGGGCTTCCTCCTATGAATATCATACCTTCCGGTAACTTCTTTCCCTCTGCCATCCACTGTTCAAATGAGGGGGAAGAATCTTTGGTTTTTGGACCCTTTTGATTGCCGAGGGTAATTGAGGTAATATTGACGCCCGTGACCGGAGCATCATCTGCAATACGGGTATCCTGAACAAAGCATTTTATTAAAAGACCCTGTTCATTTAACCGGAGAACTCCTTTGTGAAAGGATGGAATGGGCTTGGCTAATAGTTCCTTTGCCTCGGCGTAAAGTTGATCGAGGGTTTTGGCAGGATGTGCTTGTTTGTCTGAGGAGGATCCGATGAAATCTCCTCTTTCAGCCCATCTATTTTTGTCAACTGGTCTACCATCCGGGTGGGGTGCACCGATTGATTCAAATTTACGTTCAGTTACGCGATTTTTACTTACAATGATGGTTGTAGTATGACCAAACCCCGTCCAACTACTCCATTTTTTGGTGTAGGAATAATTTCCCTGATGATTATCTTTTAAGTCCTGCCATCGTTTAAAACTTTTTTCGAACTGCTTTTTTTGTCCGCCCCATTCCTCTTGTTTTTCCTGTCCTTGGGATGACAGTTGGCCACAAGCTAGGGCAGAGGTAAGAAATAAGAGGGTGTAAACGAGATGAGAGAAGGAGCGGGTAGCAATTTTCATATCTATATACTAAAGAGTGAGGGAAAAGAGGAGCAAGTGGATAAGCGATTGGGACGAGGACGTCGATTAGACCTTGCGGTTACTCAAGAAAAGCCAAAGGTCTTATAAGATGAAAATATTTTTAGTCCTTTTTTGTCTTTCTTTACCGATTTTATTACGGGCTAGCCAATCCCCTAATTTTCTTTTGATTCTGGCGGATGACTGTACCTACAACGACTTGCCGCTTTATGGTGGAGTCAATGCAAAGACACCAAACCTGGACCGGTTGGCAGGTGAGGGCCTTACTTTTAATCAGGCTTATGTCGCCTCTTCCATGTGTCAACCATGCCGGGCGGAGTTGTATTCGGGACTATATCCGATGGGGAATGGATGTGCATGGAATCACTCGGGTTGCCGTCCCGAAATTACGGGTATGCCCCAGGCACTCGGAAAATTGGGCTATCGGGTGGGGTTGGCTGGGAAGACACACATTCGACCGGTTCCTGTTTTTCCATTCGAGAAAGTGGAGGGATTTGATCAGAACTGCGTTCGTAATCCGACCCTTGAACACGATCTCGGTGCGGCCCGCAAGTTTATGGAACGGAAAAGAGATGAGCCATTCTGTCTGGTGATCGCATTGACTGAACCGCATGTTCCCTGGGTGATGGGGGATGCCTCGCAATATCCGCCGAAGAAACTTAAACTTCCCCCCAATATCGCGGACACTTTACGAACGCGCGAAGACTTTTCAAAATATTTGGCGGAGATCACCTACATGGATGGACAGGTGGGGGAGATTCTCAAAGCTTTACAGGAGTGCGGAAAAGCAGAGGATACACTGGTGCTGTTCAGTTCGGAGCAGGGTTCTCAGTTTCCCGGGTGCAAATGGACGACATGGAATACCGGTTTGCACACCGCTTTGATTGCCCGTTGGCCTGAAAAAATAAAGGCTGGGAGAAGAACGGATGCTTTGGTTCAGTACGCCGATATATTGCCCACATTGATTGAAATTGCGGATGGGCAAATTGAGGAAATGGATGGCCAAAGTTTTACAGGGGTTCTACACGGAAAGAAAACGGACCATCGGAAATATGTTTATGGAATGCATAATAATTTTCCGGAGGGTCCACCTTATCCGACCCGCACGATATCGGACGGCACCCATCGATTCATTATGAATCTAACTCCCGATGAACTTTATATCGAAAAGCATCTCATGGGGTTAAAGGGGAATGCGGTCCTGAACAATCCATACTGGGCGACCTGGGTGAGGGATTCCTGGGAAAAGCCTGAGATTTATAAACTGGTCAAGAGATACCAAAGCCGACCGGAAATCAGTTTTTACAATACGGTGGAAGATCCCTATGAAATGAATGATTTAGCTCAAAATAAAATTTACGATCAAAAGATTCAAGGAATGAGAAAGGAATTAAAAAGATGGATGAAAGCAGAGGGGGATCCGGGTGTCTTACTGGATACAAAAAAAGCACACCAGGCAGCCAAGACCGGGAATCACCTTTTTTAAGAAAGATTGAACGATGAATATGATTCATACCTCTAAGAGAGCAAAGATTGGCAAAAAAAATTATGACTAAAAATATATTAATTCCCCTTTCCTTGGTGGTGGGCCTTACAGGTGCTGCCTTCATTATTTCGAAGCCCTGGGTTACGATCCAACATGCCGAACCAATCATGGTTAAGGGTTATGCAGAAAGCGAAGTATTCGCTGATCAGGGGAGTTTAACGGTGCGAATTTCGGAAAAGGGTGATGATAATGGAGAAGCCTACGAAAAAGCGGGGGATTCACTAGAGCGTGTGCGGGCACTCGTCGATGAAGTTTTGGGAGAAGATTTGGAAATGGTGGAGCTTTCCTCTTCTCTCAGCGAGACCAAAAAACTAAATGAAAAAGGAAACCGGACGAACGAGATCGAATATGTTACCGCGACTAGAAGTTTACGGGTTAACAGTGGAAAGGTTGAAGATTTGGACCGTCTATCCCGTAAGTTGTATGATTTGAACGGCGAAGGAATTCGTCTTACTTTGAGCGGACCCGATTTTTTTGTGTCACACTTAGATGAAGTGAAAATCGATTTAATGAAACGGGCTACAAAAAATGGTCGGGATCGAGCGGAGATTATGGCCAAGAGTTCAGGGGAAAAACTGGGCTCCCTGGTTTCGGCCAGGCAGGGGGTTATTCAAATCACCAAGCCTAATTCCACCCGTACATCAAGTTATGGAATTTATGATACCGAGACCATAGAAAAAGTGGTCAAACTTGTGGTCACACTTGAGTTTAAGATAGGGGGATAA